>JAVBJO010000017.1:0-12265 GCA_031546925.1 Rhodospirillaceae bacterium | reverse complement strand
TTGGGGGGGGGTCGGGGGTTGCGCCCGTGACCCGGGCGTACGCCCACATCCCAGCCAACCCCCCCGACCCCCCAACAAAAAACCCCCGAACCATCGGGGGGTTTTTTGTTGGGGGGTCGGGGTGGTTGGCTGGGATGTGGGCTTACGCCCTGGTCAGGGGCGCTACCCCCGACACCCCCGCAAGGGGCAGGGCCCCTTGACCCCTATTGTCCCGGCTGCGGCTCCGGCACCCCTCCCGGCCCCGAGTTCGGTACCGACGACCGCCGCTGCGTGTCCTTGGGGCGCGCATAGCCTTCCCCATTCCTGACCGGCGGCTCCCCTTTCAACAGAGCGTCGATATCGCTCCGCGAGAGGGTCTCATACTCCAGCAAGCCCTTAGCGATCGCTTCCAGATCACTCGCGTGTTCGACGAGGATCTGGCGACAAGTCGCCTCGCCCTCTTCAACGAAGCGGCGCGTTTCGCTATCGATGAGAGCCGCCGTCGCGTCGGAGAGATTCTTCTGCTGCGTAACGGAATGCCCGAGAAAAATCTCTTCCTGGTTGTTGTTATAGTGCAGCGGCCCGAGTTTGGAGGAGAAGCCAAATTCGGTCACCATTCTCCGCGCGAGGTCCGTTGCGCGTTGGATATCGTTGGAGGCTCCGGTGGTGACCGCATCTTTCCCGAAGATCATTTCCTCGGCGACGCGCCCTCCGAAGAAGCTCGCGATCATGGCGCGGAGTTGCAGGAGCGAGAGGCTATACCGATCCCGTTCCGGCAGAGGCATGGTGACGCCAAGCGCTCTCCCTCGCGGAATGATGGTGACTTTGTGCAAAGGATCATGCCCAGGCACGTGGAGCATGACGACCGCATGTCCAGCTTCGTGATAGGCGGTGATTTTCTTTTCGTCATCGCTCATGACCATGGAGCGTCTTTCGGCCCCCATCATGACTTTGTCCTTTGCGGACTCAAACTCCATCATGGTGACAACGCGCTTCCCGGTCCGAGCGGCCAACAAAGCGGCCTCGTTCACCAGATTGGCGAGATCGGCCCCAGAGAACCCCGGTGTCCCGCGCGCGATGATCTTCGCGTCCACATCCGAGGCCAGGGGCACTTTTCTCATGTGGACTTTGAGGATTTTCTCGCGCCCGAGGATATCGGGGTTCGGCACCACCACTTGGCGATCGAAGCGTCCGGGGCGCAGCAAAGCGGGGTCCAGCACATCGGGGCGGTTGGTGGCGGCGATGAGGATCACGCCTTCATTGGACTCGAAACCGTCCATTTCCACCAGCAGCTGATTGAGAGTCTGCTCCCGCTCGTCGTTTCCACCACCGAGTCCTGCGCCGCGATGACGTCCCACGGCGTCGATTTCGTCGATGAAGATGATGCAAGGCGCGCTTTTCTTGCCTTGCTCGAACATGTCGCGGACGCGGGAGGCCCCAACGCCGACGAACATCTCGACAAAATCCGAGCCGGAGATGGTAAAGAACGGCACATTGGCTTCCCCGGCGATGGCTCGGGCCAGCAGGGTCTTACCGGTTCCGGGAGGACCAACCAACAGCACACCCTTGGGGATCTTGCCCCCGAGACGCTGAAATTTCTGCGGATCCTTGAGGAAGTCGACGACTTCTTCCAATTCCTGCTTGGCTTCATCGATTCCGGCCACGTCCTCGAAGGTGATTCGACCGGTTTTCTCGGTCAGCAAGCGCGCGCGGCTTTTCCCGAACCCCATGGCCTTGCCGCCACCGGACTGCATCTGACGCATGAAGAAAATCCACACGCCAATCAGCAACAACATGGGGAACCAGGACAGCAAAACCCCCCACAACGTTTGCTGATTCTCCGTGGAGGGAACCGCCGAAATCTTGACTTTATTTTCAAGAAGCTTCGGGACAACACTATAGGAGGGGGGGATCAAAGTTGAAAAAGCCGCTCCATCGGTGGTCTTCCCGGAAACTTTACTTCCTTGAATCTCCACCGAGGTCACTCTTCCCGACTCGACAACGTTGAGGAATTCCGAGAATCCCATCTCCGTTGCCCCGTGCTGGGACGAGGACATTTGAACGACATTAAACAACATCACCAGCAGCAGGGCGATGATGACCCACAGTGCCAAGTTCTTACTGAAGTTCAAAATCAAGCCCTTCCTGGTCTGGCATGAAAACGACTGTTCCTCGGGTTGAGGCCCTCGCCGTGATGCGGTCTCATGGAGATAATGCCGCGTTCGTCTCAGACAAGACAACGCTCTGCGGTCGTCAGCGGATTCAGAGACAACGCAACCACCGACACCCCCGACGGCTTCTCTATGCTCCCCCCCTTATAGCCTAGGTGCGGAACGGCGAGAATACTATCCTCGTGATAAAGCGTCGGCAACAGTGGCCGAGTCAAGGCCGGAATAAGGTTTCGCGTTTCCCGGGGGAGCGTTTTGACAATCAGCCTCCAGCCCCCCGCCAGGCTGCCGAACCAAAGCCCCTCTGGGGCATCGGGGGCAACCCGCACCAAGAAGCGTTCGTCCCAAACCGTCTCGCCCCCTGGGGAAAGCCTGAGGCGCGGTGCCATCGCCGCTTGTTCGCGGCAAAACAAAAGCCGCCCTTGGTGAGAGGCAAGGCGACACCCCCCCAAGGTCCAGTCCGCCGGCGAACCCGTCCTTAGGGCGTGGTAGAAGCGTTCGGTCTGTTCAAACCTTGGGGCATAGTGCCCCCCTCCAACCGCCATCAAGAGCCTGGACAAGAGCCGTAAGCCCCAATCTTGCGGCAGATGAGCGAAAATCTCCCGCTCCACCAAGGCAAATCCGGCCGGATGCACCGTCACACTTTGCGCGGCGGCGCGCGCTACGGCGGACTCCGTTGCGGCACGCGCGCGAGACAGGTGAGCCGCCGTTGCGGCCAAGCGTTCGGGGGTGAGGCCCTCTTGGGCAAGGAGCGGCATCCGTTGACGCAGCCGAACCCGGGAAAAACGAGGGTTGAGGTTCGACGGATCCCTCAGAACCCCCCCCCCCAAGGCCAAAACCGTCGCTTCAAGTTGCTCCCTCGGGACCGTCAGGAGAGGCCGCAGCAGACGGACCCAAGGCCCCTCGTGGAGCGCTGGCATCGCCGCAAGCCCCTCCACCCCCGAACCTCGTCCCAACCGGAGCAACAGCGTCTCGGCCTGGTCGTCTTGGTGGTGCGCCAAAAGAAGGTGAAGCACATGATGCTCGCGACACCATGCTTCGAGCAACCCATAGCGGGCGTGACGGGCTTGCCCTTGGATGTCCGCCGCTGGCTTCTCCCCCTCCCACGGGAGAATCCGATGAGGGATGCCGTGCGCGGCGAGGATTGTGCCAACATGCTGCGCCTCTGCGGTGGACTCGGGCCGGAGGCGGTGGTCCACCGTCAGAGCGGTCAGGGTGCCGTTCTGGGCATGAACCCATTGGGCCGTCAGCAGGGCAAGGGCCATGCTATCGGGGCCGCCCGAGACGCCAACAGCCAAATGGGGCGAGGACTCGAAAGGCCCCAGGCGAGACAGAAGACGCGCGAAGGCCTCAGACGAAAGGCAGCCCCTTGACTCCTTGATTATGGTTTACATCCGTACTTGGTCTTCTCAAGATCGGCGGATCGCTTGACCTTCGCAGGCATATTGGGATGATCGGAATACAAAATCCCATAAGCGGTGCAGGCTTTTTCTTTCTCTCCCATTTTCCCGAAAGAGGAAGCCGCCATGGAAATCATCTCCGCGCCTCGTTCACTCTTGCTGTATTTTTTATATCCGGTCAAGAAGGTGGCGGCTGCGGTATTATAGTCTTTCTTGGTGAAAGCGATATTCCCCAACCAATACTGAGCATTTGCGGCTTGCTTATGCGTGGGATTCTTGTCAAGGAATTCCCGGAACCCCCGTTCGGCCGTGTCGTAATCGCTGGCTTGAGCGGCGGCGTAAGCGGCCTCGTACTGGGCTTGGGGGTTGGCTGGCGGCGTGCCTGCGGCCGCTCCTCCCCCTGCTGCCGGCGGCGGGGTCAAAACGGCATTCCCCCCGCCTCGATTGGGCGGAGGCGTATTTGCGGCAGGCTTCGCGGCCAAGTCCTTAAAACGCAGATCGGTGTCGTTTTTCAGCAGCTCTAGATTCTTATTGATCTGGCTGATTTTGAAGTTGGTTTCCTCGACCTTTCCGGTCAATTGGCGAACCATGTCCTCCAACTGATCGACTCGTTCATCAAGGCGTCCGGCCATGACCGGCGAAACGCCTGCTCCGCCGCCGCCTTCAGGCGAGGTGATGCTCAACCCGCCCCCTCGGGCGGCTTGCCCCTGGAGGGTCTGGAGATCGCGCTCTAGCCGGTCGATGCGATCATAAAGCCCCCGATTATCGGATTGGGCGAAAGCCCCCCCCGCCACCAGGCAGGTGAGAACAGCGACGAGGGAAACGAGGGAGAAACGACGCACGGGCGTAACCTCACGAGATGCCGAAAGGGGGTCAAACGACAAAAGAAGGGATAGATCGGACAAAAACGCTCCCCTCTTAAATAGAAAGCGCCCACTCTTTCGACAAGTCGAACGAGCGGGCGCTTTGGCTTTACTTCCGCAAAGGACGTTTGCGGGGATTAGCGGCCGAGGACGGTAACGCCACGGCGGTTCTGCGTCCACGCTTCCTCGTTCGCACCCAGAGCGACGGGGCGCTCTTTTCCATAGGTAATGGTCTTGATGCGGTTCGAGGCGAGACCCAGCTGAGTCAGGTAGCGCTTGACGGCACTGGCGCGACGCTCGCCCAGGGCCAAGTTGTACTCCCGGGTGCCGCGCTCATCGGCATGACCTTCGACGGTGATGCTGTACTCGGTGTAGCGCTTCAGCCAAGCCGCCTGGTTGTCCAGGGTGGCCTTGGCGTCAGAGCGGAGCGTGTAACGATCGAGATCGAAGAACACGCGATCACCGACGCGACCAACGAACTCTTGCTCGGATCCGGGAGCGACACTCATCCCGGTGGTTTTCCCATCACCGGAACCGGTCCCCTTGCTATCCATGGTGGATTCGCAAGCGGAGAGGGCGGCGACGATGGCAAAGACGCTAAGGAAACGGAGCTTCATAGCGAGAGGACTCCTCAAAAATGGGGGGAACGAAGAGGAACGATGACCTGATCTCACGAAGCGTTGCATCGGCCACACACAAGGCAACCGATGCAACGCATTTTTCGATATCGAGACATTGAACCACGAGAAAAATACCTAATCGCTGCGACTATATCCACTCTGGTTTAGCAAATCAAGAGCAAGCACGCGTGATTGGTTTTTCGGATTCAAAAGCCTCCTTCTCTCTTCATGCCTCCTATCTTGCCCCGGCCCTGAGGGGGGCCGCGCTTTCGGACGGAGACCACGCCGGGTCCGAACCATCCTGAGGCGTAACCAACAATTGTTCATTCGTCCCGGTCAGATCAATGGTGTACAGCCGCGAGGTCATCCCACGTCCATTGTTGTCCGAGGGAGTCTCTTTCCAGAAGGACAGAACCCGACCATTCGGTGCCCACGTCGGGCCTTCGACCAGATACCCTTGAGACAGCAGCCGCTCTCCCGAGCCATCGGGGTGCATCACGCCGATGAAGAATTGCCCCCCCTTGATCTTGGTAAAAGCGACCCAATCCCCCCGAGGCGACCAGACCGGTGTGGCATAGCGGCCATCGCCGAAACTGATCCGTTGCGGGCTGCCGCCATCGGCCCCCATCACGTAGATCTGCTGCGCTCCGCCCCGATCCGAGTTGAACACGATCTTACTTCCGTCCGGCGAATAGCTGGGCGAGGTATCAATGGCCGGATCGTTGGTCAAACGCCGCTTTTGCCGGGTCATCAGGTTCATTTCATAGATTTCGGTATTTCCATCCTCGGCCAGGGACATCACCACCTTGTTGCCGTCGGGCGAGAAGCGCGGCGCGAACGACATGCCGGGGAAATCGCCCAACAGCTCCCGCCGGGCGGTATCCAGTTGCAGGAGGTAAACCCGAGGCATGCCGCGGAAATAGGACATATAGGTGATTTCCCGCGCGGTGGGCGAGAACCGAGGCGTCAATACCAAATCTTCGCCCCCCGTGAGGAAGCGATGGTTTTCCCCGTCCTGGTCCATGATGGCCAAGCGCTTCTTACGGTCGTTCTTGGGACCGCCCTCGGAGATATAGACGATCTGGGTATCGAAATACCCTGCCTCGCCGGTCAGCCGAGTATAGATGGCATCGGCGATCATGTGGGCTACCCGACGCCAGCCTTGGGGGTTCTTGGCGGTAAAGGCCTGGCCCGCCATCTGTTGTTCGGCGGTCACGTCCCACAGACGGTATTCGGCCCGCAACTGCCCGTCCGCGCCGACACTCACCTTGCCCTGGACCAGGGCCTGAGCGTTGATCTGCTTCCAATCGGCGAACCGAGGCCCGGCTTGCAAGGCCGCTGCCGTCTGGATGAAGGCGCTGGGATCAATGGGGCGGAACAGCCCGGAGCGTTTCAAATCGGCGGAAATCACCCGAGCGATGTCCTTCCCGAGTTGGGTCTCCGGCCCTGCTCCACCGCCGAAGTCCGGGATGGCGATGGGCATGGGCGCCATTCCCCCCGCTTCATTGATGTTGATGTTGATCTCCGCCTCGGCGGGGCCCGAGGACACGACACCGAGAAAAACCAGTGCCGCAATCGCGGCGGCACGTAAAGACGTCTTGATCATGCTGAAAGTCCCAAGTCCCAACGGGTGGTCACGATAAAACAAAAACCTTATTTTTCCTAGCCACAGGAGCATCCTCTATCCCCCCTCTAAAAACAACACAGATATCCAATTCCCGCGATCCTTCGGCCTCAATGCAGGTTCACGGGGTGGAAAGTCACGGTGAAATCCTTGAATTGCTCGGCCTTGTCCCGTGGGATCGGCAGCGGGCTGGAGCGAAGAACCGCGCGCGTCGCCGACGCCGCCAAGGCCTCCCAGGCGGCATCCGCATCCTTTGGCCGGTCTTCGATTTGGGCGCGGGTCACCGATCCGTCTTCCTGAAGGAAAATCCGCACCCTCACAACCATCTGGCTCATGTCCCGATCACCCGGTGCTGGTACCATCCAGTGCGGAACGATGTGCTGGCGAATCCGGTCCACCTCCGACGCCAGGGGAGGAGAAGGCCGCTCCAGCGGATCCGCAAGGGCCAGTCCCGTCCACCAGAGCCCGGCAAAAACCAGACCCAGCGTTCCCGAGGTGTGGAGCGTTCCCGAGGTGTGGAAAAGGTTTTTGGTCATGCTGAACATTCTCTAATGAGCGTTCTTGGGGCTGAAGGTGATCGTAAAACTGCGAAACTGATCGGCCTTGTCGCGGGGGATTGGCAGCGGGCTGGCGAGGCGAACCGCGCGCATGGCCGAATCCGCCATGGCCGTCCAGGCGACATTGGCATCACTGGGTTTGCCTTCGATTTGAACCCCGGTCACCGATCCATCCTCCTGAAGCGAAATCCGTAGCTTCACCACCATCTTGTCCGCATCCTGAGCGCCTGCTGGAATCTGCCAGTACGGGATCACATGCGTTCGAATGCGGTCGAGATCCGTGGCCGACGCCGGGCGATCCGTTGGCCGTCCTGTCGGTGATCCGGCAGGCTGCGCCGGTGGCGTCGGCTGAGGATCCCCCAGGGAGGCCAAAGCTCTGGCAGTGTCGACTTTCGGCGTATTAAGAGAAGCAAACAACGCATCGCGTTTTTTCTTCTCCTCGGCCGCCTTTTTCCGCTCGTCTTCGACCTTTTTCTGCTCGGCCGCGATTCTCTTTTGCTCTTCTATCTTTTTCCGCTCGTCCTCGATCCGCTTCTGCTCAGCGGCGATCTTTTTTTGCTCTTCTATTTTCTTCTGCTCAGCAGCTTTTTCTTCTGCGATCCTCAGCTGTTCAGCCTTCTCGTCCGCAATTCTCTGCTGCTCTGCCGAGGCTCTTTTCTGCTCGTCCTCGACTCTTTTTTGTTCAGCCCTTTGCTCAGCGGCTGCCTTTTTCTGCTCGTCCTCGATTCTTTTCTGTTCAGCGACGACTTTCTTTCTCTCGTCTTCTATTTTCCGCTGCTCAGCTTCAACTTTTTTCTGTTCTTCTATCTTTTTTTGGTCCTCGACAATTTTCTGCTGATCGTCCACAACCCTCTGCGCATCGGTGGGGGGCTCGACTTTCTGCGGCTCGGTCTTGGGCGGGACCGGTTTCGGCTCCGGAGGTTTCTCTACGCCAGGAGGCGGAGGACTGCTCACGTCGCTCATGGCGATGACATCGACCATCATCGCCGTCTCGGTGACCTCCTGCTTGTCCTTGAAGAAAACGGGCAAGCCGAAGATGGTGACGAGCGCTATCGTCGAATGTAAAATTCCGGAAAAGATATAGCTGCTACGCCGCATGGTCATGGAGCACTTTTCAGCGCCCCCCTCCCTTATTGGTTTGCGGTTTCTTAGCCCCGGGAGCGGTGCTTTGACCCGTTTCCGTGATCAAGGCCACCTTGGAGAATCCGGCGGCCCCCAGCTTGCTCATGACCTCCATGACTCGTCCGTAATCGATGGCTTTGTCGCCCCGAATAAAAATGCGGGTATCGGGTTTTTCCTTGGTGATGGCCCTCATTTTTTCGGTCAAATCATTGATTTCGATCTTGGTCTGCTGAAGCCAGATCTCGCCGTGTCCGTCCACCGTGACCGAGATGGGTTTGTCCTCCCCCTTGATCGGTGGGGCGGAATCGGAGGTTTTGGGCAAATCCACTTGCACGCCGGTGGTCAAGAGCGGCGCGGTAACCATGAAGATCACCAACAGCACCAGCATCACATCCACCATGGGCGTAACATTGATATCGCTGACGGGGCGACGACGTTGCCGCCCACCGCCTCGAGTCTTGGGAGCGACCGCACCACCCATCAGACTTTTTCCTCTAACTGGCGGGACAGAATGGCGCCGAATTCACCGGAGAAATTCTCCAGTCGTTTGGCGTAGCGGTCCAAATCGCCAGAGATTTTGTTATAGGCGATCACGGCGGGGATGGCCGCGACGAGGCCCAAAGCGGTGGCGAACAGGGCCTCGGCGATACCGGGGGCCACCACCGCGAGCGACGTATTCTTGGTGGCCGCGATGGATTGGAAGGCGTTCATGATGCCCCACACCGTGCCGAACAGCCCGACGAAGGGGGCCGTGGAGCCGACCGAGGCCAAAAAGCCCAGATTCCGCTCCAGAATATCCATTTCCCGTCCCACGGTGACGTTCATGACCCGATCAATGCGCTGAGGCAGGCTGACCCGGGCGGTCTCGCGATCCGTCAACCCCTTAGAGGCCGACCGTCGCCATTCTCGCATGGCGGCAGCGAAGATGGCCGACATGGGATCTTGGGGCCGGGGACCGATGCTGTCGTACAGCTCCTCCAAGGAGCCGCCGGACCAGAAGGAGTCCTCAAACTTCTCCGCCCGCTTCCACAGGGAGCGCATGCGCACCAGTTTGTCGAAGATGATCGTCCAGCACCAAAACGAGGCGACCAACAGAGCGATCATCACCGCCTTGACGATTAAATCGGCACGCAGGAACAAGGCCCACATGGATAAATCATGCTCGGCGACCACCGAACCCGCCATTTGGGTAACGGTTACAGGATCCATCGTACACTTACCTTTCGCGGTCCACGATATTCGATAACATTATGACAAGGCTCGCAATTCCGCCGGCAAACGCGCCGGTTTTCCGTCAAGACGGATGAAAGCCAGTTTCACGGTCAAACGCGCCAGGATCGGACCTCCGTCCGGGCGGCGGATGACTTGGCCCACCTGAAGCGAAGCGCCTCCCACCTCGACCACCGAGGTTTCCACCTCCAGAAGATCATCCAGCCGGGCCGATTGCAGGAAATCCACCGCCAGGTGACGTACCACGAAGGCAAATCCCCGAGCAGCCAATTCCGATTGGCTCCAACCTTGCGCACGCAACATTTCCGACCGAGCCCGCTCGGCGTACTTTAAGTAGTTGGCGTGATAGACGATGCCTCCGGCGTCGGTGTCCTCCCAATAAATGCGGACGGGGTGCTGGTGGATCACTCGTCATCCTCCAGACGGGGCAGCAAGTCAAGCTGGATCATCGCCTCGCGCGGGACGGCCAGACCAATATGGCGAAAGCCTCCCGCCGAGACCATGCGACCGCGCGGCGTTCGCTGGATCAAGCCCTGCTGCAACAGGAAGGGCTCCACCACTTCCTCTAGGGTATCGCGGCTTTCCGACAGGGCGGCGGCCAGGGTTTCCACCCCTACGGGGCCGCCGTTGTAATTCTCGGCGATGCAGCGCAGATAGCGTCGATCCATGGAATCCAGTCCGGCTTTATCCACCTCCAGCCGAGTCAGGGCTGCGTCGGCGGCCGTGGCGTCCACCACGGCGCTCCCTGCTACGGCGGCGAAATCGCGCACGCGGCGCAACAGCCGTCCCGAGACCCGAGGTGTCCCCCGTGAGCGGCGCGCGATCTCGGCTGCGCCATCGGGGGTGAGGGTGACGCCGAGAACCCGCGCGGCCCGCGCGACAATGCGTTCCAACTCTTCCGGGGTATAAAATTCCATGCGGCAGGGGATGCCGAAGCGCTCGCGCAACGGGGTGGTGAGCAGGCCAGAGCGAGTCGTCGCCCCCACCAAGGTAAATGGGGGGAGCTCAATGCGGACAGAACGGGCGGACGGTCCCTCGCCGATGATCAGATCCAACTGGAAGTCCTCCATCGCAGGATAGAGCACCTCTTCTATGGCAGGATTAAGGCGATGAATCTCGTCGATAAACAAAACATCCCGAGGCTCCAGATTGGTGAGCAACGCCGCTAAATCCCCCGCTCGCGCGATCACCGGACCCGAGGTCGCGCGAAACCCGACCCCAAGCTCGCGCGAGACGATCTGTGCCAGGGTGGTCTTGCCCAACCCCGGCGGCCCATGGAACAGGGTATGATCCAAGGCCTCGCCGCGCGCTCGGGCAGCGGTGATAAAGATCTTCAGGTTCTCGCGCACTTGCTGTTGGCCGACGAACTCGTCCAGGTGCTGCGGGCGGAGATGGGTTTCCACGTCGCTGGGAGAACGCTCGGGCGAGACCTCTCGGGTCATTGACTGCCCAATCGCTTCAGCGCCTGCTTGATCAAGACCGAGGTGTTGGCCCCTTCGCCTCCTTCACGCACGGCGAGACCGACCGCCTCGAAGGCCTCGCCGCGCCGGTAGCCCAGGTTAACCAGAGCCGAGACGGCATCCTCGAACGCGCCGTTCACCACCACCGATGGCGCAGAGACTCCTCCAACCGAGGCGGCGGAGCCGCTCCCCGGACCCAAGCCGATCTTCCCCGCCTTATCCTTCAATTCGCTGACCACGCGCATGGCCAACTTCGGCCCTACGCCATTGGCCCGGGTCAGCATGGTCTTATCCTGCGCGGCAATGGCCTGCATCAACTGCTCCGGTGCCATCACCGACAGAAGGGACAGGGCAACCTTCGCCCCCACACCTTGCACGGTGGTCAGCAACAGGAACCATTCCCGCTCGGAAGCATCGAAAAATCCATACAGATGGATATGGTCCTCGCGCACATGGGTTTCCACATGGAGGATCGCGACTTCTCCCTGCTGTAACCGGGCGAGGGTGCGACCCGAACTAAAGACCCGGTAGCCTACTCCACCCACATCCAGAATGACGAAATCCTCTCCGAGGCCTTCAACGATGCCCTTTAGTCGCGCGATCATCTTACTGTCACCCCTCGCGCCAAACGCCGCGCCGTATCCACATGATGCGCATGACAGATGGCCACCGCTAGAGCATCCACCGCATCGGCGCTCGAAGTGTGACATCCTGGTAACAGGGTGCGCACCATCATTCCCACTTGCTCCTTATCGGCTCGTCCTGTTCCCACCACCGCCTGCTTGATGCGAGCTGGGGCGTACTCGCCCACCGTCAGCCCCAGCAAAGCCGGAGCCAAGACCACGACGCCCCGAGCCTGTCCCAACTTCAAGGTGGTTTCCGGGTTCTTATTGACGAAAGTTTCTTCTACTGCGGCTTCTTGCGGCTGCCACGTGGCGAGGACGGCGCGAACACCCTCGTGGAGCTGGGCCAACCGAGCGCCCAAGGAAAGCGTTGCGTCCGAGGTCACCACACCTGCGGCCAGATAACGCAGTCGCGTTCCCTCTGCCTCAATGAGTCCCCAGCCGGTGATGCGCAACCCAGGGTCCAGTCCCAACACCCGCAAACGAGAGTCCTTCCACGTCAGAGAGAGGAACCTACCACAGTCGCGAAGCAATCGCGAAGAGCCGATGAAAGAAAAGGGGGTCCGGGGCAATGGCCCCGGGCGGGGGTTGGGGCGGCAGCCCCGGCGCAAGCCAGCCC
>JAVBJO010000080.1:0-16388 GCA_031546925.1 Rhodospirillaceae bacterium | reverse complement strand
TGCCCGGGGCTGCCGCCCCCTGCCCCGCCTGGGGCCATGGCCCCAGACCCCCTTTTCTTTCGTCGCTTGTGAGCCCCAGTCGCTCGGGGCTCCTCTACTCGTCCCCCTCGACATCCCCTCGCGCTCCCGACAACGCCTCTGCCACCAATCCGGCATTCGCCCGGATCGCCGCTTCAATTTCCGCCGTCATGGTTGGATTATCGCGCAAGAACTGCTTCGCGTTTTCGCGCCCCTGTCCGATTCGGACGGAGTTACTGGAGAACCAAGCCCCTGATTTTTCAACAACGCCCGCTTTAACCCCAAGGTCGATGATTTCACCGACTTTAGAGATTCCTTCTCCGTACATGATGTCAAAGTCGACGACCTTGAACGGAGGGGCAAGCTTATTCTTGACGACTTTGACTCTTGTTTGGTTCCCGATCACATCGTCTTGGTTCTTGATGGCCCCGACGCGCCGAATATCCATACGAACCGAGGCGTAGAATTTAAGGGCATTTCCCCCGGTTGTGGTTTCGGGACTTCCGAACATGACGCCGATTTTCATCCGGATCTGGTTGATGAAAATGACGATGCACTTGGATTTAGAGACAGACCCGGTCAACTTCCGCAGCGCCTGGCTCATGAGCCGGGCGTGGAGTCCCACATGGGTATCACCCATATCGCCTTCGAGTTCGGCGCGAGGCACCAGGGCGGCGACGGAGTCGACCACCAGGACATCGATTCCCCCAGACCGCACGAGGGTGTCGGCGATTTCCAGCGCTTGCTCTCCTGCGTCGGGCTGACTGAGGAACAAGTCGTCGAGATTGACGCCGAGTCGCCGGGCATAGGACGGGTCAAGCGCGTGTTCGGCATCAATGAACGCGCAAGTTCCCTTATTTTTTTGGGCCTCGGCGATCACATGAAGGGCCAAGGTGGTTTTCCCCGAGCTTTCCGGCCCATAAATCTCGACAATTCGCCCGCGAGGCAGCCCCCCCACCCCCAGGGCGATGTCAAGGCCCAGGGATCCGGTCGAGATCACCTCGGTATCAACGATTTCTCTTTGTCCCATCCGCATGATGGAACCCTTGCCGAAGGCCCGCTCGATTTGGCTGACTGCGGCTTCCAACGCCTTTTGCTTATCCATGGTATCCTTGTCCGCGAGGCGCAGAACAGTCTGCGATCCAGTACCCTGCGACATAGCGCTTCCCCTTCATCTTTCCCCATTTAGCGGGACGATGCAATGTGGTTTGTTGGAGGCTATTGTCTGCATTTCGTTCACAAAAGCAAGCGAAAAATGTTCGCGATTGTTTCAACGACTCTGGTTCAGGATGACTTGACCTGAGCGCCGAGTCGCCATATGTCACGAGCAAATTCGTATGAAAGGCATTGGTTCATGGCGCTTCTTCCAATTTTGACCGCTCCCAACCCTCGCCTGAAGCAAAAGGCGGCTCGGGTGGAGGTGGTGGACGAGTCCGTGCGCACCTTGATGCAAGATATGCTGGAAACCATGTACCAGGCCCCCGGGATTGGCTTGGCCGCCCCTCAGGTGGGGGTGTCCAAGCGCGTCATCGTGGTCGATGTGGGCAAGACCGAGGAAACCCGCAATCCCCTCTGCTTGGCCAATCCAGAAATTCTTTCGGTCTCGGACGAAGACAACACCTATGAGGAGGGGTGTCTTTCCGTTCCGGAACATTACGCCTCGGTTGTTCGTCCCAAGAGCATCCGCCTTCGCTACCTTGATGCGCAGAACGAAATTCGCGAGCTGGAGGCCGACGGCTTGCTGGCGACGGTGCTCCAGCACGAGATGGATCATTTGGATGGCGTGCTGTTCATTGATCATCTGTCGTCGCTCCGGCGCAGCATCATCGTGCGCAAACTGGTGAAGAGCCAAAAAGAAGCCGTCGCCGCTCGATGAGATCCTTGCGTCTCGCCTTCATGGGCACGCCGGATTTTTCGGTATCCATCCTCGCCGCTCTGCTGAAGGCCGGGCATCGGGTGGTTGCCGTCTACGCCCAGCCGCCCCGCCCCGCTGGACGAGGCCACAAGGCGGTTCCCACCCCCGTTCATCGCTTCGCGCAAGAGCAAGGCCTGCCGGTCCTGACCCCGGTGTCCCTCAAGGGGGCCGAAGAGCAAGCCGCCTTCGCCGCCTTGGATCTCGATTTCGCCGTGGTCGCCGCCTATGGATTGATCCTGCCCCCCGCCGTGCTGGAGGCACCGCGCTGGGGCTGCCTGAATGTCCATGCCTCCCTGCTGCCGCGCTGGCGCGGGGCCGCTCCCATTCAGCGCGCGCTCCTGGCGGGGGATCGCGAAACCGGCATCTCTATCATGCAGATGGACGCAGGCCTTGATACCGGAGCGGTGTTATCGCGGACGAGCCTCTCCCTCTCCAACCGCACCACCACGTCTGAACTCCATGATCGTCTGGCAGAAATGGGGGCAGAGGCCATCGTTGCCGCGCTTGAACAGTACGATCACCTCACCCCGGAGCCCCAGCCGAACGAAGGCGTGACTTACGCCGCTAAGCTGAAGCGCGAGGAAGGACGCATCCAATGGAGCGACTCCGCCGAGGTCATCGAGCGCCAAATCCGCGCCCTCGCTCCCGGCGTGTGGTGCGAGGCCCAAGGGGAACGCCTAAAACTGCTCGCGGCAGAGGTGGTGGAGGGGCAAGCCTCCGCCCCGCCTGGAACCCTTTTAGATGAGGCCCTGACCATCGCTTGCGGCGAGCGAGCCCTCCGTCCGACGCGGGTGCAGCGGGCGGGGAAGGCTCCCCTGGCGGCCTCGGAATTGCTGCGAGGCTTTCCGCTGCCGCGCGGTACGCGGCTTCTATGAAAGAGGCCCGGTGAAAGGGGTCCTGTGAAGAGGAGGCGTTGTGAAAGCATCAAGGGACTCCCGCCCCTTGCCTCCCTCCCTTCCTTCTGCTATCCCCCTTCCTTATGGTTAAAGTTCTCTTCATCTGCACCGGTAACATCTGCCGCTCCCCTACCGCCGAGGGCGTCTTCCGGGCCCTGATCCAGGCGGCAGGGCTCGAAGCCCACATCCAAACGGATTCGGCGGGAACCCATGATTATCATGTGGGACACCCCCCGGATTCCCGATCGGTTGCGGCGGCTTTGCTGCGGGGGGTGGATTTACGGGGGTTGCGGGCACGGCGGGTTGCCCCGGAGGATTTCGAGGAGTTTGACCTCCTTGTTGCGATGGATCCGACGCATTATCGGATTTTGGAGTCACTGTGTCCTATTGAACACAGGCATAAGCTGGCTTTGTTCATGGATTTCGCGCCGCAATTTGCGCGCCGCGACGTGCCGGACCCCTATTATGGCGACGGGGATGGCTTTGAAATGGTGCTGGATATGATCGAGGCCGGGGCGCAGGGCATTTTGGAGCGGGTGCAGCCCTCTCCCCTGCCCCAAGCGTGCAGATAAGACACAATTCCGAGGCAGGTAATTTTGGGGCCGGCAATTCTTGCCGCTGTTAACCATCCGTCAATTGGCTAGGCCCTAGTCTGCCAATCGTTAAGAGCGGCCCCTCTCGACGTGGAGAGCAGGGCCATCGTGGTGAAATTTCTGCGGCGCAGGGTGGCGACAACGTGGATAGATTTTTACAGTTGATGCGGGGTTTGGGGCCGATGCGACTGGCGGCGATTGCCGCTGTCGGCTTGTCGGTTCTCGGCTTCTTCATCTACATCATGACTCGCCTCGCCTCGCCTCAGTTGGAGCTTCTGTACGGAGGCCTCGATCGCGAGGCCGCCAATGGCATCATCGAAAAGCTGACGACCGCCAAGGTTCCTTACGAAATCCGTCAGGATGGGAAGGAAATTTGGGTCGCTCGGGAAAAGAAGGACGAGTTGCGCTTGCGCATGGCCGATCAGATCTCGCCCGGAACGGGCAAGATCCTCGGCTACGAGCTGTTTGACAAGCAAGATGTCCTGTCCACCACCTCGTTCCAGCAAAACGTGAACTATGTTCGCGCCCTGGAAGGGGAGCTGGCGCGGACCATTCGCAGTATCAATCGGGTGCGGACGGCTCGGGTGCACTTAGTGCTGCCCAAGCGCGACATGTTTGCCCAGGCGGCCAATGATCCGTCGGCGGCGGTGGTGCTCGGGATGCAGGGGGCTCGGTTGGAGCCCGGTCAGGTGGCTGCCATTCAAAGCCTGGTGGCGGCCTCGGTGCCGCAGATGCGCCCCAGCCGGATTTCCATCGTCGATGAGCGCGGCACCCTGTTGTCCAAAGGGGGGGACGAGCGGGAAATGGCCGCTCAAGGGGCGGAGGAAATGCGCCTCACCAAGCAGGCCGAGCAAACGCGCAAGATCGAAGAAATCATGGCTCAGGTGCTCGGGCCGGGACGGGCGCATGCCTCGGTGGCGCTGGAGATGGATGTCTCGCGCACCAACACCTTTGAAGAGATTTACGATCCGGAAAAGACCGCTCTCGCCAGCGAGACCTCGACCACCAAGTCGGGCAAGAGCAACGAAGGCGGCGATGACAATGTTTCGGTGACGGGAGCCCTGCCCGATCCCAAGGACAACCGGGCCTCGGGGACGCGCGCATCGACCAGTGACAGCGAGACCTCTGAGGTGAAGAACTATCAAACCAGTCGGATGACCCGCAAGGTGGATCGCGAGATTGGGGAAATTCGCCGCATGACGGTTTCCGTGATGGTGGATGGGCTTTATGATCCCCCCGCAACGCCGGGCGGTCCCAAGGTTTATCGCGACCACACCCCGGAAGAGCTGACCAAGCTGGAAGGCGCCATCCGTGCCGCCGTGGGCTTCGATAGCAAGCGGGGCGACGAGATTTCCGTGGTGTCCATGCCCTTCGCCGGTGGCGAGGAGCGGTTTGCCACCGACGAGGCCAGCGATATGTTGTTTGGCATGCGTCGGGACTTTGTGGAACGGGTGGCTTCGAACCTCGGGCTTTCGGTGGTGGCGATCCTCTTCCTGTTGCTGGTTTTGCGGCCCTTGGTTGGACGCGCCATCGACTCCATGCAGGGACAGGTGGGAGCCGATGGGCGCCGCTTGATGACCGCCGATGGTCAGTCCATGCCTCAATTGACCGGTCCGGGCGTCGGTGGCGTCCCCGGCCTGTCCATGGGAGCAGAGGAAGAGGTTCTTGCCGACGAACTGATCGATATCGACAAAGTGGAAGGCCGCGTGAAAGCCTCCTCGATCCGCAAAATCGGCGAAATCGTCGAGAAGCATCCCGAGGAAGCCTTGGCCATCATCCGCAATTGGCTGTATCAAGACCAACAAGCGTAATTTAACCTGGGAGGTTTTCTCGTATGGCTCGCGTCAAAGAGGACTACCGTGCGCTCACCGGCCCACAGAAGGCAGCAATGATGATGCTGTCCTTGGGGGAAGAGCATTCCAGCCGGCTGTTCTCCATGATGGAGGATGAGGAAATTCGCGAACTCTCTCAGATTATGTCCAATCTGGGAACGGTTTCTGCGACCATCGTCGAGCGGTTGTTCGTGGACTTTGCCGATCAATTGTCCTCCACCGGCTCCCTGGTGGGGTCCATGGAAAGCACCGAGCGGTTGTTGATGAAGTCCTTGTCCAAGGACCGCGTCAACATCATCATGGAAGAAATTCGTGGTCCCGCCGGTCGCACCATGTGGGACAAACTGGGCAACGTGCACGAGGCGGTGCTCGCCAACTACCTGAAGAACGAATATCCCCAGACCGTTGCGGTGGTCCTGGCCAAGATCAAGGCCGATCACGGTGCTCGGGTGTTGGCCCTGTTGCCGGAAGCCTTCGCCATGGAAGTCATCATGCGCATGTTGCGCATGGAAGCGGTGCAAAAAGAGGTGTTGGATGGCGTGGAAAAGACTCTCAGGACCGAGTTCATGAGCAACTTGGCCCGGACTCAGCGCCGCGACGCGCACGAGATGATGGCCGACATCTTCAACAACTTGGATCGCAACGCCGAAAGCCGCTTCATGTCCGCCCTGGAGGAGCGCAACCGCGAATCCGCCGAGAAGATCAAAGCCCTCATGTTCACCTTCGAGGATTTGGTGCGTCTCGATGCCGGTGGCATCCAGGTTCTGTTGCGTCAGGTGGAAAAAGACAAGTTGGCGATCGCTCTCAAAGGAGCCTCGGACCCGGTCAAGGAACTGTTCTTCAAGAACATGTCCGAACGCGCGGGCAAGATGTTGCGCGACGATATGGAATCCCAAGGGCCGGTGCGTCTGCGCGATGTGGATCAAGCCCAGTCGGCCATCGTCGTCATGGCGAAGGAGCTGGCGGCATCGGGGCAGATCGTTATCTCCGAAGGACGCGAAGAAGACGAGTTGGTTTACTGATCCATGGCAACCCAGTATCCCAAGTATACGTTTGATCTCGATTTCAGCCAGCCGCTTCCTCGCACCAAACGCGGGGAAGTGGGCCGCCCCGCCACCACCCAACCCGTTCCCGAGGAACCGCCGCCGCCGCCCCCTCCACCGCCGCCTCCGACCTTCTCGGAGGAAGAGTTGCAAATGGCGCGGGAAACCGCCTTTACCGAAGGCGTCGATGCCGGACGGACCGCCGTGCTCCGTTCGACGGAACAAGCGTTGGCCAATGCCCTGACGGTGGTGGCAACCCAGGTGACGGGCTTGTTCCAGGCGCAAAGGCAAGCCGCGGCGCAGGCCCAACGCGAAAGCATTCAGGTGGCCATGGCGGTGTTGCACAAGATGCTGCCCGCCGCCTGCGAGCGTCACGGCCTGGACGAGGTGGTCAGCGTCGTCAGCGACATGGTGAAAATGATCCTGGACGAGCCTCGGGTGATCGTCCGTCTGGCCCCCACCCAAGTGGAGGAAGCTCGGGAACGCCTGACCGCCGCCTGTGCTCACCAGGGGTTCGAAGGGCGTTTGCTGGTGGAACCCGATGAGCATTTTTCCCCCGGTGACTGCCGAGTGGAATGGGCTCACGGGGGGGCCATCCGGGAGCAGGCGCAGTTGATGGCGGAAATCGACGATGCCGTGGCCCGAGCCCTGGCCTCACCCTTGGGCCAGGAGGAAAAAGAAAATAGGGACGGGACGATGGGAGAGGTCGACAAGCTCGCGGAAGTGTGAGCAAGGAAGAGGAGGGCCACAGCGGCCTCGTCTTATGATTTTGCTCGCTCGCGTGGTTGCGAACCCGCTTCCACTCGTGTGAAATGCGACTAACCGTCGCATTGGAAGGAAACAGGAATGGCACCGGATTTCGAGTTGAACGATCTTGACGACGAAATGGAATCGCGTCGAGAGGATATGCCCGATGGGCCGCGCAGCGCTCGCGATCTCGAGGCCGTCTATGATATCCCGGTTCAGGTATCGGCGGTTCTCGGCAAATCGAGCCTCCAAGTCAACCAATTGTTGAAGTTGGGGCGCGGCGCCGTGGTGGAGTTGGACCGCAAGGTGGGTGAAGCCATTGATATTTATGTCAATGATCGCCTGGTCGCACGCGGGGAAGTGGTGGTGGTGGAGGATCGCTTGGGCGTGACCATGACCGAAATCATCAAGACGGATCGGGGCTAACCCCCCCCCCTTTCTTGAGGATAAAATCGACGGCAAAAGAGGAGACGAGATGCGGCTTCTGATCATTGGCGCCTTGGACGGGCAGATTGGTACGGCGAGCAAGCTGGCCATGGCCCGTGGCGCGACGGTCAGTTTGGCCGAGGACATCGGTCAGGGATTGGAGTTTCTGCGAACCCAGGGTGCCGATCTGGTGATGATCGACGCGCGGCGCGATATCTTGTCTCTGATCGATAGTATCGAGGCCGAGCACATCAATGTGCCCGTGGTCGCCTGTGGCGTGGCCTCGGATGCCACCGCAGCAGTGCGGGCGATCAAGGCGGGTGCCCTGGAGTACGTCCCCTTACCGCCGGACGCCGAGATGATCGCCGCCGTCTTGGCTGCCGTGGCCGATGACGCTCCTTCTCTGGTGTTCCGCGACCCGCGCATGGCCCAGACCATGAAGTTGGCCGAGCAGGTGGCCAAATCCCAGGCCTCGGTGCTGATCACGGGGGAGTCGGGAACGGGAAAGGAAATGGTGGCGCGGTTTATCCACAACAAATCGCCCCGCGCCAAGGGGCGATTCGTGGCCGTCAATTGCGCTGCAATCCCGGAGAATTTGCTGGAGTCCGAGTTATTCGGGCACGAGAAAGGCGCTTTCACCGGCGCGGTGAGCCGCAGGATCGGCAAGTTCGAGGAAGCCAACGGCGGCACCTTGCTCTTGGATGAAATCTCCGAGATGGACATCCGTTTGCAAGCCAAGCTGCTGCGGGTTCTCCAAGAACGAGAAATCGACCGGGTGGGCGGCAGCCAGCCGGTGAAGGTGGATGTGCGGATTCTGGCGACTTCCAACCGCACCATGGCCGAGGAAATCCGCAAGGGAACTTTCCGCGAGGATCTCTATTACCGCTTGAATGTGGTGAACGTGATCATTCCCTCCCTGCGGGAGCGGCCTTTGGATATTGGGCTGCTGGCGGAGCACTTTATCCAGAAATACAGCGAGATAAACGGAATCGAGCGCCGCCCCCTCTCGCCAGAGGCGCGGGATTTGCTGGTGCGACATTCCTGGCGCGGTAACGTGCGCGAGTTGGAGAACACCCTGCATCGCGCCGTCCTCTTGGCGGAGGGGAAGCAGATCGCTCCCGATGCCATCTTCTTGTCCGGCGAGAGCATGCCGGAACCTCGGCGCTCCCAGGACCAGATGATCGCGCAAGTGACCTCGGTGGCGACGGCTGCGGCCTTGTCGGGGACCATGGCGGGGCTGGTGGGGCGGACGGTGGCCGACGTGGAACGGGATTTGATCATCGATACCTTGTCCCATTGCCTAGGAAACCGGACCCACGCCGCCAATATTCTTGGGATATCGATTCGCACCTTGCGCAACAAGCTGAAGCTCTATTCCGAGGAAGGTTTGGCGGTGCCTCCACCGGCGGGTGACGCCTCGGCGACGCTTTGAGCTCAGACCCCCTGGCGGTCTTGCGTAAAAACGACTTTTTGCATTTGGCCAACGACTTCTTGCATTTGGAACGGAGCAGATGGCGGTAGAGGAAGGCTCGGCGGCGGCCGGGGCATCAAGCGAATTCTTCAATCGATTCGGCAAGGCCGCTAAACGGGGCGACGTGGTGCTGGCCGTCTCGGTCCTGTGCATCCTGTCCGCGTTGATTTTGCCTCTGCCGACGTGGCTGTTGGATATGGGGTTGGCGTTGTCGCTGACCTTTTCCGTGCTGATCCTGATGGTGTCGATTTTCATCGAAAAGCCGCTTCAGTTCAGCTCCTTCCCGACCGTTTTGCTGCTGACCACCTTGATCCGGCTGGCGTTGAACCTGGCCTCGACCCGCTTGATCCTGTCCCATGGGCACGAGGGGGAGGACGGAGCCGGACAAGTCATCGCCGCTTTCGCCAAGTTCATCATGAGCGGCAACTTCGTCATTGGGTTGATCGTGTTCGCCATTTTGGTGATCGTCAACTTCGTGGTCATCACCAAGGGCTCCACCCGTATCGCCGAGGTGGCGGCTCGGTTTACCTTGGATGGCTTGCCGGGCAAGCAAATGGCCATCGACGCCGATCTGTCCGCCGGCATTATCGACGAGGATACCGCCAAGGCGCGACGCCTGGAACTGGAGATGGAAAGCCAGTTCTTCGGTGCCATGGATGGTGCCTCAAAGTTCGTGCGCGGCGACGCCATCGCCGGCCTGTTGATCACCTTCATCAACGTCATCGGCGGCATGATCATCGGCATGGCGCAAAACGGTCTGACGTTTTCCCAAGCCGGTGATATCTACACCAAACTGACCGTGGGGGATGGTCTGGTGACCCAGATGCCCGCCCTGCTGGTGTCGGTGGCTGCGGGTATGCTGGTGACCAAGGCGGGCGTGCGCGGTAGCGTGGACAAGGCTCTGTCGTCCCAGTTGGGCGGCTATCCCCGCGCGGTGGGCACGGCGGGCGGATTGGTGTTCTTCATCGCTCTGGTGCCCAACATGCCGTTCCTGCCCTTCGCCCTGTTGGGCACGGCCATGGCGGCGGGGGCCTATTACATCGATAAGGCCAACCGGACCAAGGCCGCCAGCGCCCTGACCCAGGCCGAGAAAATCGAACAAGACGTCCCGGTGGTGGAGGAACCCATCTCCACCGCGTTACGTATCGATTTGGTGCGATTGGAGTTGGGATACGGCCTGTTGCAGTTGATCAACAACCCGAAGTCGGTGCGGTTGACCGATCAGATCAAGTCCCTGCGCCGCGCCTTGGCGTCGGAAGTGGGCTTCGTCATGCCTTCGGTGCGCATCCAGGACAACATGCAGCTTCCGGCCAACAGTTACGTGATCTTCATCAAGGAAGTGGAATCCGGGCGCGGCGATGTGCGTCCGGCGCAGTTGCTGGTGATGGACCCGCGGGGCGAGCCCTTGACCCTGCCGGGCGAGAGCACTAAGGAACCCACCTTCGGCCTCCCCGCCATGTGGGTGGAGCCCTCTCATCGCGAGGAAGCCTTGTTCCGGGGTTATACCGTGGTGGACCCGCCCACGGTGGTGACCACCCACCTGACCGAGGTCATCAAGGACAACATGTCGGAGATGCTCTCCCACGCCGAGACCCAGAAGCTGCTCGACGAGTTGGACAAGGAACAGCAAAAGCTGGTGGCGGAGCTGGTCCCCAGTCAAATCACCGTGGGCGGGTTGCAACGGGTGTTGCAGAATCTGCTGGGAGAGCGCGTGTCGATTCGCGATCTCCCCACCATTCTGGAAGGCGTGGCCGAGGCTTGCGGTCACACCCGCAACGTTACCATGATCACCGAGCATGTCCGCGCTCGCTTGGCCCGACAAATCTCGGATTCCAATGCGGGGCCGCAGGGCTTCGTCCCCCTGATCACCCTGTCGCCCGAGTGGGAGCAAGCCTTCGCCGAGTCCCTGGTGGGACCGGGCGAGGAAAAACAGTTGACGCTCTCGCCTTCCCGGTTGCAGGAGTTCATTACCCGGGTGCGGCAAACCTTCGAGCGCTTCGCCATGCAGGGCGAGACTCCGGTCTTGCTGACCAGTCCGATGGTTCGGCCTTATGTGCGCTCCATCATCGAGCGCTTCCGCCCCGCAACAGTTGTTATAAGTCAGGCAGAAATCCATCCTAAGGCGAAAATCAAAACCATGGGGCAGATCTAGTGGGGGAGAACTTGACGAATGCGCCCCGAGAGGTGCACTTTTAGGTATGCTCCCTCTTTTGACAGAGGAGCAAGCGGGAGGATGGCGTGGGTAGGCATAGGGGTTCCAGCGTGCAGATCAGCGACCTCCTACAGGCGTGGGTCTCACAGGCGTGGGTCTGCCCGGTATGAGGCTTAAGTCCTTCACCGCCTCCACCATGGCGGAGGCCATGGAGATGGTTCGTCTGGAACTCGGCGACGCGGCGATTATCGTCTCGACGCAGCGGGCGGCGGGGCAGCGCGGTGTGCGCGTTACCGCAGCGCAGGAGTCGGCCGACGCCGATTTGATGCTCACGGAAATGTTGGGGCAAGACGGGGCCTCAGCGGTGGTGGAAACCATCCGCAGCGCCTTGGTCAGCCATAGTTTGCCCACCCGCCTGGTGGAGCGCCTGGTCAACGCCGCCCGGACCACGGATATCAACGACGCCACCTTGGCTTGCGCAGCCGCCCTGGAGTCAGGTTTTTCCTTCGCTCCCCTGCCGGAGCATTCCGCGCCGCGTCCGTTCATGATGGTGGGACCACCGGGGAGCGGTAAGTCCATGGCCATTGCCAAGCTGGCGGCACGCTCGGTGTTGAAGCAGCGTCACGTTGGGGTGATCACCTGTGATCATGTACGCGCTGGGGCTGTGGAACAACTGGCCGCCTTTACCCGCATCCTGGAGATTGAACTGGTCAAGGTCCGCAGCGCCGAGGATCTGCATCGCACCGTAGAGGAACAAGCGGGATTGTATGACTTGTTGTTGATCGATAGCCCCGGGCTCAATCCGTTCAAAACCACGGATCTTGGTTATCTTCGCTCTATGGTGGAGGCCGCCAACGTCGAGCCGATCCTGCTCATGGCCGCAGGGATGGACCCGCTGGAGGCGGCAGAAATGGCCGAAGCCTTCGGCTCGGTGGGGGCGACCCGGCTGTTTACCGCCCGGCTCGACACCACGCGCCGCTTGGGGGGGATGTTCACTGCGGCGGAGGCGGGGCAATTGGCCCTCTGCGATGTGTCCAGCAGTCCCAATGTGGCCAGTGGGATTTCTCCGCTTTCCGCGCTTTCGTTGGCGCGACTTTTGATACCACAACCAACGAGCAAATCGCCTGTTAACGACTTTCACGGGACTCATGAGGCTTATACCCAATGACGACAGCACCTGACGCTCCCATGCTGGCGCCTCATTCCCCCTTGCACGGAAAGGGGCGCAATATCCTCGCCGTCGCCTCTGGAAAGGGAGGAGTCGGCAAAACTTGGTTTTCCATCACCTTGTGTCATGCCTTGGCCAGTCGTGGGCGCAAGGTCATGCTGTTCGATGGCGATCTCGGTCTTGCCAACGTGGATATTCAACTGGGACTGACCCCAAAGGCCGACCTCGGCTCGGTCGTCGCCGGGAAGGTTACCCTGAACCAAGCCTTGAGCCCCTATCCCGAAGGCAAATTCGACGTGTTGGCGGGGCGCTCCGGGTCGGGATCGCTCGCCAATGTGCCCTTGTCGCGATTGCAGCTCGTGGGGGATGACCTCAGCATCCTCGCCAACAGTTACGATTATGTGGTCATTGATCTGGGTGCCGGGGTGGAAAAGTCCATCCGAGTCTTCTCCCAGCAAGCCGGCACCATCTTGGTGGTCAGCACCGACGAGCCGACGTCTCTGACCGATGCCTACACCTTCATCAAGGTCACCCATATGGAGCGGCCTCATTTGGATATGCGCATCGTCGTCAACATGGCGAACTCCACGCGCGAGGGAGAGCGGATCTATAACACTTTGCTGAAGGCCTGCGAGGGCTTCCTGAAGATCAGCCCCCCGTTGGCAGGAGTCATTCGGCGCGATCTGAAGGTGCGTGAGGCGATTAGGAATCAGACTCCCATTCTCACCCGCTCGCCCAACTCTGAAGCGGCGGCGGATGTGGAGAATTTGGTCGAGCGGTTCTTACGACCGCCGGCCTGAGTCATGTCGGATGGTTTGAGCCATGTCTGACATTCCCGCCTCTGCCTCGGTTCCTCCGCCGCTTCCTTCTAGCAGTGGGGGGGGAGCGGTGACCCTCCTGACCAACAGCAAGCTGCTGGCGGATCTTCCCCTCGGAACGTCTGTTGACCTCACTGTGTCCACCCGGCTGGTTCGCGGCGTTTTCAACGTCTCCATAGGCGGGGAGCAGGCCCGCCTGACCCTCAACGGCGGCACGTTGCCGCCCCTGACCGCTGGAGCCTCCTTGCGCTTCCAGGTGGTCCCCGGGACGGGGGGAGCCACCACGTTGCGCCTGTTGTCGGTGGACGGGCGGCAACTCCCCGGCGTGGGTAATAATAATGCAGGAGGAGGCCTTCCCCCCTCCCCAGGAACTCCCGTCGGCGCTTCCGGCTTGCTTGTGCCCCAGGCGGGAGGCCGCCCGGCGACGACTCTGACCTCCGCCGGGGTTTCCCTCCCCACCGCCCCGAACCCGAGCAGCGGGCTGATGGCCACCGTGGTTCGTCCCGCCGTCGCCGCAACGGGGGGGAGTCCGGGGCTTATGCCCTCGCCCACGCCGACTCCCGGCCTCCCCGGCCAAGGGGGCACGGGGATGAGCACGGGCGGATTGCCCAGCAATTTACCGCCGGGGACGCAGGTTCCTGTGCGGATTGCGTCCATCGGGCTGCCAGGGGGCAGTGATCCCGTGTCCTTGCTTCCTGGCGGTGGCACACCCTCAACCGTCGGCGCGTCCTTGCTGAGCGGAACGGTGACGGCTCATCCACCCGGAGGCAACGCCGTGGTGCGCACCGCCGTTGGCACGCTCACGGTTCCGGCCCCCTCGGATCTCCCGGTGGACACCCGTATCACCTTGGAGGTGATTGGAAAGCCCCTCCCGCCCCCGCCTGCGATGGTTTCCTCCCTGTCGCCTCGCCCCCAGGGGATTGGCCCGGCGGGGTGGCCCGCCTTCTCCGAGGCCCTCCAGGTGCTCGAAGCCTCTGACGATACCCGTATCGCCGCGGAAATGCTCATGCGCACGCTTCCTCAGGGAGGGCCGCGTCTCGCGGCGGGGTTGGTGGTGGTGGCGGCGGGCATACGGCTGGGCGACGGGCGCGGCATCCTCTCGGAGACGTCGCTGAAGGAACTGGAGAAGGCCGGACGGAAAGATCTGGCTCGACGCCTCGCGGGGGATCTGGACAAAGCGGTCAACACGGAAACGGAGCGCTCCGCCGAACGGGTGGATTGGCGTGCCTTTACCTTACCCTCCTTCAACAACGGGGCCATCGAACCCATCCGCCTGTTCGTTCGCCGCGCCGGAGACGATGGCGGTGGTGGTGGCCCCGCTAACCAAGGTGGTGGCGGAACCGATCAACGTTTTCTGCTGGATTTCAACCTGACGCGCCTGGGGCGGGTGCAAATGGATGGGCTGGTGCGGGGGGCGGAAAAACTGTTCAATTTGATCATCCGCACCTCCGCGCCGCTTGCTGCGGAGGCACGCCATGCCATCCTCGGCATGTTCGCCGAGGTGGGGGAGAGAGTGGGGACCAAAGGCGGCGTCTCGTTCCAAGCGGGAGGCCGTTGGGTGGAGTTCTCTCAAGCCGCCACGACGGCAACACGATTGGAAGTTTAGACGTCCCTCTTGATCTTTTCCTCTCGCCCTCCGAAATTTTATGAAAGACGGGACGATCATCCCGCTCAAACTTTGGATCTTCAGAATGTCTGTTGTTGACAGCTCCCCTTTCTCCTTATTCGCTACTTGGATGACCGAGGCCGAGCACACCGAGCCCAACGATCCCAACGCCATGGTCGTCGCGACCGTGGATGAGGATGGTCAGCCAAGCGCTCGCATGGTGTTGCTCAAGAAGTGGAACGATCAGGGGTTCGTGTTCTACACCAACCTGGAAAGCCGCAAAGGCCGTGCCTTATCCAGTAACGCCAAGATCGCTCTGCTGTTCCACTGGAAGAGCCTGAAACGCCAGATCCGCATCGAGGGCAATGCCCTTCAGGTCAGCGAGGCCGAGGCCGATGCCTATTTTGCCTCGCGCTCGCGGTCGAGCCAGATCGGTGCTTGGGCCTCGCAACAGTCGCGCCCCTTGAAGGGGCGCTTCGACTTGGAACGCCGGGTGGCCGAATTCGCCGCGCGCCACGCCCTCGGGGCGGTGCCGCGTCCTCCCCACTGGTCGGGTTTCCGGGTGACGCCCCAGCGCATGGAGTTCTGGCAAGATCGGCCATTCCGGCTGCATGAACGCTTTGTTTACGTGCACACGGAAACCGGCTGGGAGGTCGCCCACCTCTTCCCCTAAGACGGTTTGGCCCTAAGCGATGAAAGAGAAGGGAGAGCGTGCCAGCGAGGCTAGACGGTTCCGCTCCCCCTCAGGTAGTCATGAGGATTGACCGCCTGGGTTCCCTTACGGATCTCGAAATGCAGCTGTGACGAAGAGACCAAGCCCGTCTTCCCAACCGTGGCGATGGTTTGGCCTTTTTGAACGTGATCTCCCGTCCGCACTGTCACTTTGTCCGCATGGGCGTAGGCGGTGACCCATCCCTCGGCGTGCTTGACCAGCACCAGATTGCCAAAGCCCTTCAACTCATTGCCAACATAGGCAACCACGCCATTTTCTGAGGCCTTCACCGGCGTTCCCACGGGAGCGGCAATGTTGATGCCATCATTGGCCTGCCCCTTGGCGATTCGCCCGTATTCGGTGATCACCTTCCCCCGGACGGGCCAGAGAAAGCCCTTCCCCGCCAAGGGAGGCAAGGTCTCCAGAGACGCCAGCCTGTCGGCCGTCGATGAGGAAGAGGACGCTGGTGGTGGTGCCGGTGGAGCGGGCGGCGACAAGGTGGAAACCTGGACCGTCTCCCGAGGCGCAGCGACAACTTCCCCCTTGGTCTCTCTCTTCTGCGCCACGACGCGCGGGGCCTGCCGATTGGGGAGGTTAAGAACCGTCCCAATATGGAGCGTATAAGGCGGCTGAAGACGGTTGACCTCAATCAGCTCCCGGGGCGGCACGCCGCAGCGTCGTGCGATCCCATAGACTGAATCCCCTGGGGAAACTGTCGTGGAGTTGCCGCAAGGCACCGGGGAGTCGTGGGGCGTCTGGCAACCGGTCAAGCCGACTGTGGCGATCAGGACGCAGCTCAAGAGGAGAGGATGGATGCTCATAAGAGGAGCAGTATAGCTTGGCATGAAGAGGGGTCAAGGGTCTCTGACCCTTGCGGGGGTGTCGGGGGCGGCGCCCCTGACCAGGGCGTAAGCCCCCCAGCCCATCCACCCGACGAACCCCACCCTCCCTACCCTGATGCATCAGGGTAGGGAGGGTGGGGTTTGTCGGG
>JAVBJO010000053.1:0-5294 GCA_031546925.1 Rhodospirillaceae bacterium | reverse complement strand
ATCCCCCCGACCAAACCCAGCACCCTTACCCTGATGCATCAGGGTAAGGGTGCTGGGGTTGGTCGGGGGGATGGGTTCATGGGCTTACGCCCTGGTCAGGGGCGCTGCCCCCGACACCCCCGCCACAGGGCAAGGCCCCTTGGAACCCTGTCGCAGACGATTCCCGAAAGTTCCCCTCTGGATGATGACCACGCTCCCCAATCTCCTGACGCTTTCCCGTATTATCGTGATCCCTCTGGTCATCGCCACCTTCTTCCTGGACGGTGCCCTACCGCGCTGGGTCGCCTGTTGGCTGTTCGTCGCCGCCGCTATTACCGATTGGTTCGATGGCTATCTGGCGCGCACCCGCAATCAGGTCTCGGCCTTTGGCAGCTTTCTCGACCCCATTGCGGACAAACTCCTGGTGGCGGCGGTGTTGTTCATGTTGGTCGCTTTTCACCGGGTTTCCGAATGGAGCATCCTCCCCGGTCTGGTGATCGTTCTGCGCGAGATCTTAGTCTCTGGCCTGCGGGAATTCCTCGCGGATGTTCGCATCAGCATGCCGGTCTCGCGGCTGGCAAAATGGAAGACGGCGATTCAGATGTTTGCGCTCCCGGTGCTTCTGGTGGGGGATTATGGTCCGGCGTTTCTTCACTGGGGCGCGTACAGTCCTCGACATGCCGGCGAGATTGCTCTTTGGCTGGCGGCGATTTTGACGCTGATTACCGGATGGGATTACCTTCGTGTCGGTTTGAAGCATCTTTCGTCCCGCGACCGGGCGCAACCATGAAGACCTTTGGCTTCTCTGGTCATTCGGGCTCGGGCAAAACGACGCTGATTCTGAAGCTTCTGCCGCTTTTACAGGCGCGAGGACTGAAGGTTTCGACCATCAAACAAGCCAATGCCGCCTTTGACATCGATTGCCCCGGCAAAGACTCCTACGAGCACCGCACGGCGGGGGCGAGGGAGGTTCTGGTGGCATCGGCACGGCGCTGGGCCTTGATGCACGAATACCGGGGCGAGCCGGAATACACCATGGAGCAACTCTTGGCGCGGATGACGCCGGTGGACCTGGTTCTGGTGGAGGGTTTCCGTCAGTGGCCTCATCCCCGCATCGAGGTCTGGCGCGAGGAATTGGGGCGGTCTCCCCTGTGGTCGGATGACCCCCGGGTTGTGGCCCTCGCGGGGACGATCCCCCTTAAGACTTGCACTCTGCCTTTCCTGCCCTTGGACGACCCTGAAATGATCGTCGCTTTCGTCATGGAGACGCTTGAAGCATGACCTCTGCCCCTTCTCCTTCTCGCCTTCTCCCCTTAGAGGAAGCTTTGACGCTTCTGGAGCCTCACTTCCCAGCGGTGACGGAAACCCAGTCCCTCCCCCTGGCACAGGCGCTGCATCGTGTGCTCGCGGAAGACGTGATCGCGCCGATGAATGTTCCTCCCCATGATAATTCCGCCGTGGACGGATGGGGCTTCGCTGCGGGCTCTCGTCCCGCTCGGGGCGCGCCCCTGGCGCTGGCGGGGACGGTGGCTGCGGGACATCCCTTCTCCGGAGAGGTTCCCGCCGGAACGGCTGTGCGCATTCTGACCGGGGCTCCCGTCCCCGCTGGCGTGGACACCATCGCCATGCAAGAGGACTGCCAAAATACCCCCGAGGGAATCACTATTCCCGCCACAATCCCCATGGGCTCCAACATCCGCAGTGCCGGAGAGGACGTTCGTCGCGACAGTACGGTTCTCACCAAGGGCGTCCGTTTGCGCCCCCAGGATCTGGGGATTGCCGCTGCGGTCGGACGGACGCATGTGATGGTTTACCGTCCGCTCCGGGTGGCGATTTTCTCCACCGGCGACGAAATTCGTGATCCCGGAGAGCCCCTCCCCCCAGGCTGCATCTATGATACCAACCGCACCACCGCTTTAAGCCTCTTGCGAGGCTTGGGGTGTGAGGTGACGGATCTCGGCATCCTGGCCGACAAGCACGCGGTGGTAACAGAGGCCATCGCGGCAGCCGCTTCCGACCACGACGTGATCTTGACCTCGGGAGGAGTCTCGGTGGGCGATGAAGACCACGTCAAAGCCGCCGTGGAATCGGTGGGGACCCTGCATTTCTGGCGTCTCGCCATCAAGCCCGGCAAACCCGTGGCGATGGGAAGCGTCAAAGGAACCGCCTTCATCGGCCTTCCCGGGAATCCCGTGGCGGTGCTGGTCACGTTGATGATGGTGGCGAGGCCCTTGCTGCTGCGGAAAATGGGGATGCTGGATGTCTCGACGCCCAAACTTCCCGCCGTTTCGGGCTTTACCCTACGCCGCAAGGCCGGACGACGCGAGTGGCTCCGGGCCAGGATGGAGATCGAGGACGGACGTCTGATGATCAAAACCTTTACCACGGAAAGCTCGGGCGTGCTGTCCTCCATGGTGTGGTCGGATGGCCTGGTGGAAATCCCCGAAAGCGTTAGTGATGTCGCTCTGGGACACCCCCTGATGTATATTCCTTATTCGGAGTTGCTGCGATGAACCTGCTCTATTTCGCCTGGCTGCGCAGCAAAACCGGCGTCGGTGCAGAGGAGATCCAGCCTCCTGTCCCGGTGAGCACCGTCGGCGAGCTGGTCACCTGGCTCAAAAGCCGTACTCCTGGTTTCGCCGACGCCTTTAGCGACATGAGCCTGGTCCGTGTTGCCGTCAATCAGAACTATGTAGGTCTGGATCACCCCGTCTCCCCCCAAGACGAAATCGCCTTCTTCCCGCCCGTAACCGGAGGATGAGCCCATGATTCGCGTCCAAACCCAAGACTTCGACCCCGGCCTGGAAGTCATACGTCTGACAGCAAAAAACGGTGCTATCGGTGGAGTCTGCATGTTTCTGGGTTTGGTGCGCGATGTTCTAGAGGCCGAGTCGACCCACGTTCAGGCCATGACCCTGGAACACTATCCCGGCATGACCGAGCGCCAGCTTGAGACCATCGAAGCCGAGGCACGGCGTCGCTGGCCTCTGGAAGACGTGTTGATCATCCATCGGTACGGACGGCTAGAAGCGTGCGACAGAATCGTCCTGGTGGCCACCGCCAGCGCTCACCGCGAGGCCGCTTTCCAGTCGTGTCATTTCCTTATGGATTGGCTAAAAACCAAAGCCCCCTTCTGGAAAATAGAACACACTTCAACCGGGGATCACTGGGTCGCCGCGCGAGCGTCAGACGAAGAGCAGACGAAAAAATGGGTCAAGGAGGAGAGCCCCTGATTCCTCTAGCCGCCCGGCTTGGGCTCGCAGTCGAGCACCCAGATATCATAGACCGGGTGCTCCATGGCCGATAAAGCGGGGCTAGAGGCAAACATCCAGCCACGAAAGACGCTCTGGGCCGGTTGATCCGCGCGAAGCTCCCAAACATCCAAGAAGGCGGCACTTTCCGGACTTTCCTCGGGGCGGCGTTTTTTGCAGGCTCGGACGATGATTTCCAAGGTTCCAAAATGCACCGCTTCCCCCACGGGGGCCTCGATGGTAACGGTCCGGGCGGTGACTTTATCCAGTCCACCGAGGACGGCCATGCTCTGGGAAATATCGGGTGGAGAGGTCGATGGGGCTGGTGCCGCTCCCCCTGAATTCCCCTGACCAAGAACAAAAGCCGCGACGACAACGCCTTGCAGAAGTTTTATTTTCATTGCGGCACAGCGGCCTCGGATCCGCCCGTGGTCGGAGGAGTCTCCGAAGTGGCCAAGAAAATGAGTTCCCCGACCATTTCCTCGATGGATTTAAAGTCTCGCGTCCGCTTCAAGGTCTCTCCGGCGGCGAGGCGCTGGGCTTGCGTGCCGGGCCTTAGCTTGATGATTTTTCCGCTCAAGAGTCCTTCGGTGGCGATGACCGCCTCGGTATCCACGGGAAGGTGGATATGGGAGAGAATCGTCATGGAAACCACGGCCTCGAAGGTCTTGGGATCCAGGGCATAGCTGGTGACGACACCCACCTTCACGCCATTGACGCGCACGTCCGCGCCGCGCTCCAACCCGCCAACGCTGGTGAAGCTGGCCTTAAGGAGATATCCCTCCACCGACTTCAAATCGGTATTGTGATAGGCGAACACCAGAAAAAAGGCGGCAACGGCCAACACCACTGCGCCCATAACTGTCTCAATGAGGTTTCGTCCCATGGTTCCTCTAACGCCTTGACCTCGTCCCGCAGCTTAGTTCGTGATCGTCGGCAAGGGTTTGTCGGCGTAACCGCGTTTGGTTTTGGCTTGTTGAATGATCATATCCATCAACTCCTCGATCACCAAGGCGTCTTGTGTCAGCACAATTTCCCCCCCTGGTTTCAGGAGGGTTTGGTCTCCCCCGGGTCTCAATTCGATATATTTCGCCCCCAACAGGCCATCGGTATGAATCACGGCATCGGTATCGGCGGTCAACTGGATCGCCGAGGCAACCCGCATGGTCAGAGCGGCGCGAAAGTCCACTCCCAAAGTCTGATCCACCACCTTCCCCACGGACACACCCGACACCCGGACGTCACTTCCGATCCCCACACCGTCGGCGCGATTGAACCGCGCCGTCACCAAATACCCGGTGCTATCCACGGCGCGGGCGGCGTGGCGATCCTTGGCGTAAAGAATTCCAACCGCTAGCCCTATCACCGCCACCACGACGGCACCAATCAGGGCATCGTGCGGGCCTCTTCGGTCGTTCATGCCATTACGGCTGCCATGGCTCGTAATCACCAGCGGCGCGCTCGCGCTTTCCGCCCCGACGATCATGCCCGGGCGGGAGGTAAGCCTTGGCGGTTCCTGTCGGATTGGGCTCGTGGGTTTTTTGCCAGGACTGGCGTCCTACGCCGGTCAAGGGCGACTCCACGGTGTAGTGCAGCCAGGCATGCCACTCGGGGGGGATGGAGGATGCTTCTTGGGGGCCGTTGAACAGCACCCACCGGCGCGTCCTGCGTCCCTTGACGGGAGAGCGTTCAATGTAATAGCGATTTCCGGCGGTATCGGTGCCGACGGAGCGGCCCTTTGCCCACGTGAAAAGTCGGGTGCCCAAGCTGGTCATATCGTCCCCGGAGGATGTTTCCGCTGGGACTATCGCATTTGGCGCGAGAGGGGTCAAGGGGCCTCCGCCCCTTGGGGGGGTGTCGGGGGCAGCGCCCCTGACCAGGGCGTAAGCCCATCCAGTGCCCCCCCCCGACCCACCAAAAAATTCCCGACGTTATCGGGAATTTTTTGGTGGGTCGGGGGGGGCACTGGATGGGCTTACGCCCTGGTCAGGGGCGCTGCCCCCGACACCCCCCCCAGGGGCGGGGGGCCCGTGACCCCACTCGCGCCCAATAGGATAGTGCCCG
>JAVBJO010000048.1:0-3510 GCA_031546925.1 Rhodospirillaceae bacterium | reverse complement strand
GGCTGGTCGACTCTACGGGGCTGCCGCCCCATACCCCGCCCGGGGCGATGCCCCGGACCCCCTTTTCTTTCATCAAGAAGGGACGCGCCAAATGGTCTAGGGCCCGCAACAAGAGGGGAGAGAGACGCAACGCCATGAGTCATGCCCTTCGTTGGAGCCTTGGGAGAGAGAAGAAAGTGCGCTATGGTGGGACACAAGGTATCAGGGCAAAGGTTGACATCTCATGAAAGTCTCTGGGGTCGGCTCTAAATCTACGGTTTCTGGCGGAGCACGGCGAGTCGGCGGCTCGACCGGCGGAGGCGAAGTGTTCGGCAAGGCCTTGGCCGACGCCATCGGCAACACCGGCGAGACCCAGGGGGTTGACGCCCCTCAGGCGACTTATGGTGTGGATGCGCTGCTGCTGATCCAAGCGGTCGATGGAACCTCCGAGCGCGAGGCGCGGAAACGTCAGGCCCGCCAGGGCATGGATATTTTGGATAAGCTGGAGGAACTCCGGCGCGGCCTCTTGTCGGGAGGCATCTCCGAGAAAACTTTGCGAGAGCTGTCACGGCTGCTAGGATCTCAGCGAGAGGCGTGTCAGGATACGCAATTGCTTGCTCTGCTCGATGATATCCACCTTCGGGCAGAGGTGGAATTGGCAAAGTTGGAACGCTCCACGTCCTTGGCTTTGCGACGCTAGCTGCGTCCTTGGCTTTGCGACGCTGGCTGCGTCCTGGTCCTGCGACGTTCGCCGCCGCTTCTGTGTTTGATTTTTCGTCGTTTCCCACTGGAAATCATGGCTCGTTTCACTCGTTTTATCCTCTTCCTCATCAGCATTGCGCTCGTCTTGGTCGTGCTGGCTGGGGGAGCCATCGCCTATCTCGTCTGGTATTACGGCCAATCGTTGCCGGATTACCACCAACTGGCCGTCTACAACCCGCCCGTGACGACCCGCGTGTACGGGGGGGATGGTCGCTTGGTGGCGGAATATGCCGTGGAAAAACGCGCCTTCGTTCCCCTGTCCGCCATTCCGCAGCGGGTGCGCGACGCCTTTCTGTCGGCCGAGGACAAGTCCTTTTACGAGCACTATGGGGTGGATCCTGTTGGCATTGCCCGGGCGGTGGTCATCAATCTTCGCGCCAAAGTGACCGGAACGGACAAGCGCCCGGTGGGAGCCTCCACCATTACACAACAGGTGGCCAAGAACTTCCTGCTCACCCCTGAAGCTACGTTCGAGCGTAAAATCAAGGAAGCCATCCTCGCCTTCCGTATCGAGAAAGCGTTTACCAAGGATCATATTCTCGAACTCTATTTAAACGAGATTTATCTGGGAATGGGGAACTATGGCGTTGCGGCCGCTTCCTTGAATTACTTCAATAAAAGCCTGGATGAACTGACTGTCGCTGAAGCCGCTTATCTCGCCGCTCTGCCCAAGGCCCCCAACAACTATCACCCCATCCTCGCCGCCGAGGCCGCCAAGGATCGACGGGACTGGGTGATCGGGCGCATGCTGGAAGACGAGAAGATCCAACGCTCCGAGCGGGATATGGCCGTGAGCGAGCCCTTGGTGATCCGAAAACGCGATGATGCCGAGCTCATCGTTGGGGCCGACTATTTCGCCGAGGACATCCGGCGCGAGTTGGCCACCCGTTACGGTGAAGATGCGCTCTATAAGGGCGGTCTGGTGGTTCGTGCCACGGTGGATGCGGGATTGCAGGCTCAGGCCTCGCGGTCGCTCCGCAGTGGCTTGATGAATTATGATCGTCGCCATGGCTGGCGTGGACCCGCCGCCAAAAGCCAGGCCGGAGACGGCTGGCAAGCGCGATTGGCCGCCGTACCCATGCCGCGCGGTGCAGCACCCTGGGACTTGGCCATAGTGCTTTCCGTGTCCGATCAAGGGGCGGAAATCGGGTTACGCTCTGGCAACACCGGGGCAATCCCTTGGAGCGAATTGAAGTGGGCTCGACCCTGGATCAAGGATCAACGGGTCGGCAATCCGCCGCGCAAGACCAGCGACGTACTCCATCCCGGCGATGTGGTTCTGGTGGAACTGGTCGCCAAGGGGGAAAACCCCAAGGACAAACCCTATCCGCCGAATTCCTATGCCTTGCGCCAGATTCCCACCGTGCAGGGTGCCATGGTTGCCATTGATCCTCACACGGGGCGCGTGCTCGCCATGGTGGGCGGGTGGTCCTATCAGAAAAGCGAGTTCAATCGCGCCAGTCAGGCTATGCGCCAGCCGGGATCGGCCTATAAGCCGTTCATTTATCTCAGCGCCCTGGAAAACGGCTATACGCCCTCGTCCCTGGTCCTTGACGGACCGTTAGCGTTGTCTCAGGGACCGGGGATGCCGCTGTGGCGGCCCAAGAACTATGGCGGCGATTTCCTCGGGCCGACCACGTTGCGCGTCGGTGTCGAGAAATCACGCAATCTCATGACCGTTCGCTTGGCGCAGGCGGTGGGGATGGAAACCGTCAGCGTTCTGTCCGAACGCTTCGGAATTTACGATAAACTCCCCCGCCAATTGGCCATGAGCCTGGGCGCGGGGGAGACGACCGTCCTGCGTCTGACCACCGCCTATGCCATGCTCGTCAATGGGGGGAAGAAAATCACCCCCACCCTGATTGATCGCATCCAAGATCGCCAGGGGCGGACCATTTACGTCCACGATAAGCGCATCTGTGACGAATGCTGGCCGCGCCAATATTCCGAGCAAAATATGCCGCGCCTGCCCGATGGACGCGAAAATATCGTCAATCCCGTCTCAGCCTACCAGATGGTCTCCATCTTGGAGGGCGTGGTTCGTCGCGGGACCGGGCGCGCGGTTGCTGCCGTAGGGAAGCCTCTTGCCGGAAAGACGGGCACCTCGAACGATAGTCACGATGTTTGGTTTGTGGGATTCTCTCCCGATCTGGCGGTTGGTGTGTTCGTTGGCTTCGACGACCCCCAGACCCTAGGAGGAAGGGAAACCGGCGGCAGTGTCTCCGCCCCCATTTTCCGCGACTTCATGACCTTTGCCCTGCAAGACAAACCCGCGACTCCCTTCCGGGTGCCCTCGGGCGTGCGCTTGGTGCGCGTGGATCCCGCCACGGGAAGACCCGCCATGGGAGGCGAAGGTCGCGCCATCTGGGAAGCCTTCAAGGGCGACGACCGCTTGCCCGGCGAGGACGAGTCCGTCCTGGATGGGGAAAATGCCGAAGGGTTTAGTTTCGCGCCGCTCTCTGACGAAGAAGGGGGTGGCGTTGGCGTGGGCACCATTGGCGAGCCAGGAGGCGGTGCCACGGAGGCATCGACTCCGTTGTCGGGTGGCCTATACTAAGAGGTCCCAAGGGGCTTTGCCCTTTGGCGGGGGTGTCGGGGGCAGCGCCCCTGACGAGGGCGCAAGCCCATGCCCAAGCCAGCCCCCGACAGATCCCACCACCTTACTCTGACATTAGAGTAAGGTGGTGGGTTCTGTCGGGGGCTGGCGTGGGCATGGGCTTACGCCCTCGTCCGGGGCGCAGCCCCCCACCCCCCCGCCCAACGGGACAG
>JAVBJO010000037.1:0-21015 GCA_031546925.1 Rhodospirillaceae bacterium | reverse complement strand
GGGGCTGGCTGGCTTGTGCCGGGGCTGCCGCCCCAACCCCCGCCCGGGGCGATGCCCCGGACCCCCTTTCCTTTTAACGGTAGGCTCAGCCCGCCCGCACGGTTTGCAGGAATCTTTCGACTTCTGCCTTCAAGTGGACGGATCCTCGTCCCAGCTTTCCGGCTCCACTCAAGACGGAGGTGGCGCTGGCTCCGACTTCGCTGGCCGCCTGTCGCACGCCTTCGATGTTGTCGATGACCTCTCGCGTTCCCGCAGCCACCTGAGACACGTTGCTGGCGATTTCACTGGTGGCGGCCGACTGCTCATTGACGGCGGAGGCAATGGCCGAGGAAATCTCGCTGATGGTGCGGATCGTCCCTGCAATCACTTCGATGGCTTGAACAGCCTCAAGAGTGATCGTCTGGACCGAATTCACCTGAGTGGCGATTTCATCAGTGGCCTTGGCGGTTTGATTGGCGAGGCTCTTGACCTCGTTAGCAACCACGGCGAAGCCTTTTCCAGCCTCTCCGGCCCGCGCGGCCTCAATGGTGGCGTTGAGCGCGAGCAGGTTGGTCTGGGAGGCCACATCGCTGATCAAGCGAACCACCTCTCCGATGCGATTAGCGGCATCGGCCAGGCCGCGAATGACCTGGGTGGTGTGACCGGCTTGGGTTTCGGCCTCTGCTGCGACGGCGGCGGAGCGCGTCACCTGTTGCCCGATCTCGGAAATAGAGGCGGACAATTCCTCGGCGGCGGAGGCCACGGTCTGCACGTTGGCCGAGGCTTGCTCAGTGACGGCGGCCACGGCGGCCACTTGCCGGGTGGTTTCCTCGGCGACGCTGGACATGCCTTGAGCGCTGGATTCCATCTGTTGGGATTCGCTCGCGACGTCCAGCACCACGCCTTTGACGCTGGATTCGAAGTTATCAGCGAGATCCAGCATGGCTTTCCGCCGGTCCGCCGCGTTGCGGATTTCGGCTCCCTTGGCCTCTTCCTGCATCCGGCGGTTGCTGATGATGTTTTCCTTGAAGCTCTGCATGGTGTTGGCGATATCGCCAACTTCATCGCCGCGTCCCACACCAAAAATCTCGATGTTGGTGTTGTCTTGGCTTAGGGCCAGGAGCCCTTCCACCGCTTTTCTCATGGGAACGGAAATGCTCCGGGCGATGATCCAGCCCAATAGGACGGCGATGACGATGCCCCCACCCGCCAGACTCATCACTATGCTCCGAGCGTGCTCCTCTGCTGCTACGGAAGCCGAGAGCACTTGCTCGATACGAGTATTAATGTGCTGGCCGAGTTTTTTGAATTCTACCTCAACCCTCTCATATTCGGCGAAACCGTCGTTGGCTTTTCCACTCATCTTTTCGATGATTGCTGCGGGAGAGGCCCCGGTTTTGCGCAGAGCGTCGGTCTCCTCGACGCCCTTAGAGGCGATATTAGCATAGCCATTAACGGTTGCGGTAAACGCCTTCACCATAGGAACATCGGGTTCCAGGAAGGTGATATCGGTATCATCCTTCGAGGCGCGGTCAAGGTGATCCAACCGCTTGGCAATGCTCTGCATACGGTTGGTGTTACGCTGTTTCAGGTTAGCGAGGGTCGTGTCCGTAGGATCTACCACCGCGCGGTAGAAATTCCGATTGAGGGCGAGCACATCCTCTTGCAGATCGGCCATCTGTTTCGCCGTCGTCGTGCTGAGGATCAGCCTCCTCTCCCCTTCTTTCACTTCGGCCACGGCGCTCAATCCAGCCCAGCCAATGGCTCCTGCCACAAGGACGGCAAGCAGGACCAATAATGCCAGCTTCGTGCCAATCCGCATGTTCGCGAAACCCATATCGCTATCCCTTCTGTCCAGCTTCCCAAAAAAACACCTTATACACGAACATCATCGGACATAAAAGACCTCCTTATCGCCGAGACACCTGACAAAGCCTGCCCGCAGGAGCTTTCTTTTTTACCTGCTTAATAAGAACCTTCCCCCATACAACCTCACGCAAGAGGTGCAAGCCTTGCGTATTGACGAAAGAAAAGGGGGGCCGGGCATCGCGCCCTAAGCGGGGTATGGGGCGGCAGCCCATAGAGCAGGCCAACCGCCCCCTGATGCGAGAGCGAGGGCAGAACCAGACCAACCAGCGTAACAGGCGTGACTTTTCCCCCAAAAGACGTTAGCTTGCCCAAAGGGAAAGCCTTTGAGGAGAAAAACAATGGATTCCGTAGCTCTTGCCAGCGCTGGCATGGCCATGCAGAACGCACGAACCGGCCAGGAAATCGGCTTGGCCGTGGTCAAGCAAAACATGAAGCAGGAACAGGCCGTGCTGGCTCTCGTCACACAAGCGACGGATAATGCCGCCGCGAATTCCGGACGGAAGCTTGACATCTCGGTGTAGTCGGTCCTTCGGGCCTCTCCACCAGATAAAAAAAGCCGGGCATTGCCCGGCTTTTTCGTTAGGAAGATCTTACTTTTTCCTTGGCTTTCCACCGCCACCGGCCGCAGCGACCATGGTGACCTGGTGGTTCATCCCCCCTTTGCCATCGGCAGCGAAGGAGATGTCAAAGTTGGTAACCTTGCTACAGCCGCGCATGACCCAGGTTTCTTTCCAAGATCCCTCCACCAGCATTCCCCGTTCGTCGATACGGCGAGGAGTCCCTTGGTCCGCTTGCTTGCTGTCAACCGGAACAACCTTGGAGAGATCGGTACACCCGGCTTTCTTGAATTGCTCAACGATGTCGTGCATCACCACATCTTGAAGAGGCGGATTTGCTGCGGTCAGTCCCGGCATGGCGAAGGCGAATTTGGGGGGCTTGCCAGCTTGAGCCTGGACCATGATGTTCTGATAACTGGTTTTGCCGCATTGGCTCATCTTGACGCGATCCCGCCACATCCCGGCATTGGGGTGAACGTCTTCCGCGCCACCGAAGCCTGGGGCGGTGAAGATGGTGAGGTCGGCACGCTCCCGCGGGGCATGCTCCTTACAACTGGGCATGGCGAGGGAGTCCGCGAGCACGGCGAACTGCCCGATGACATTGCTGTATTCCTTACTGGTGACATAGGCCTGGAAACGCTTGTCCGTGGCCTCGTCCGCAACAGCGGGAACAGCAGCAAAAACAACGAGGAACGTAAGAGCAAACCGCCGGAAATTCATCTTGGCTCTCTCCCATGAGTCTAAGGAGGGCACACTAGCACGAGGGTTGGGATGCTGGAAGCCCCTTGACCCGACTCCTTTCGATCAACATCATGGCGACGATCTTCCCTGTGTGATGGGCCGACTGCCTGTGCGATGGGCCGACTGAAGGAGAACCTGATGTACGATTCCAACAATATTTTCGCCAAGATCCTCCGGGGTGAGATCCCCTGCACCAAGGTTCACGAGGACGAGCACACCTTAGCTTTCCTGGATATCAACCCTCAGGCTCCCGTGCATGTGCTGGTGCTTCCGAAGGGGGAGTACATCTCCATGACCGATTTCGTCGCCAATGCCTCGGACCAGGAAATCACCGCCCTGTTCCGTGCCGTGGGCACGGTGGCCAAAATCTCCGGTGTCGACATGAGTGGTTGGCGGCTCCTGTGCAATTCCGGACCGGACAGCGGTCAAGATGTGCCTCATTTCCATGTTCACATCTGTGGCGGGCGGCCTTTGGGCCGGCTGGTTTCCGTGCCGAAGGGATAGGGTGGTAAGGGACGACACAGAAAGACAGGGACGCGATGGTTCGTATTCTTTTGATGGACGATGACCCTTTGACCAGTCAAGCCCTTGCCGAGGCATTTCGCGACGCTGGTCATGAGGTCACCGAGAGCCCTCTTGCGCCCGAGCTCTTTCCCGATATCCCCAAGCTTTTCCCCGAGATTAAGCTGATTGTCGGCATTGCTCCGCCCGCGCTGCCGGGGATTGTCAGCATCGCGTTGGTCAAGCCTGTGCGGATCGGCGTCCTTCTGGCACGGATCAAGCAAGAGCAAAGCCGTCCCATAGGGGGGAGTCTCACGCAAATTGGCCCCTGGCGCTTCGCTCCCGAGGGCCGCACCCTGGAAAGCGAGGGAGGGATTCGGGTCCGGCTCACCGATAAGGAAGCCGCAATCCTGGAGCGTCTCAGTCAAACCAAAGGCGTGGTCTCTCGGGCGACGCTCCTGGCCGAGGTATGGGGGTATTCGGGGCAAATGGACACGCACACCGTGGAGACCCACGTGTACCGCCTCCGCCGCAAGCTCGAGCGTATCCCTCAAGCGACACCTCTGCTCCTCACGGAAGCCGGGGGGTATCGCCTGCAATTGGGAGAGCCTACTCTCCCAAAGAGCGAAAGTATTCTAGAAGATCGTTGATTTCCGGGGGGGAGAGCGTGAAGCCGCCCATGGGACGCCCATGCGGTTTCAGCAGAATATCGCGGATCTGCTCGTCGCTGCGCTGGTAGGCAATATCGGGAAACGACGGCCCCTGCTCGTTTCCGCCGCCCAGAGGGGAAACCACGTGACAGGCGGCACACCACCGTGCGGCGATATCGGCCCCTCCCTCCGCCGAGGGAAGCGCTCCAGCCGGAGAAAGCCACACGACGCCGCCGACCACCGCGACTCCGATACCGCCAAGAACGGCCAGAACCCGACGCATCCCATCCCCCTTACCCTTTTGGAAACGGGCGGGACAATGCCGAGTTTACCCCTTAAGAGCAAGGGTATTTTTTTGCCCCCAACGATGTTCTTTGGAACGCTCTAGAGCCTGTCCTCCGTGCCGAGCAAGGCCAGCGTGATCTCCGGCAAAATCGCAGGATCATCAAGGGTCGCCGGAAGCTTATACGCCTGCCCATCGGCAATCTTGCGCATGGTCGAACGCAAGATCTTGCCGGAACGCGTTTTCGGCAACCGCTTCACCACAACGCACTTTTTGAAGGCAGCTTCGTCGCCCAGGGCGTCGCGGACACACTTTATGACCTCGGGGAGGACGCTGGGGTTGGTGACCCCGGCTTTTAGACAGATCAGCCCTACGGGAACCTGTCCTTTCTCCGCGTCGGCCACGGCGATGACGGCGCACTCGGCGACGTCGGGGTGGGCGGAGAGGATTTCCTCGATGGTCCCGGCGGAGAAGCGGTTCTCGGCCACGGTGATGATATCGTCGGCGCGGGACATGATGTAGGCGTATCCCTCTTCGTCGAGATAGCCGAAGTCCGACGTCTTATGGTAGCCGGGATATTCGGCCAAGTAGTCATCGAAGAAACGTTGCTCGGCGTTCCACAGAGTATAGAAGCTCCCGGGGGCCAGGGGCAGCTTGAGCACCAAGGCTCCGGCGCGTCCCGGTGGGCACGGGCTGTGGTCGTCGTCCAGCACCTGGAGATTCCATCCCGGTACCGCCTTGGTGGGGGAACCGGGTTTTACCGGGAAAGGGTGCAGCCCCAAGCAATTGGCGGCAATGGGCCATGCCACCTCGGTTTGGGACCAGTGGTCGATGATGGGGACGCCGAGTCCGCGCTGGATCCAGGTGATGGTATCGGGGTCGGAGCGCTCTCCCATGAGGAACAGACTGCGCAGCGAGGACACATCGTAGCCCGCTAATAGGGCCAAGGCGGGATCCTCACGTTTGATGGCGCGCAGGGCGGTGGGAGCGGTAATGAGGGAAGCCACCTTATGCTGGGCGATCACGCGCCAGAAGGCGGCCGCATCGGGCGTCCCCACGGATTTGCCTTCGTAGAGGACACTGGTGGCCCCATGAAACAGAGGCGCGTAGACGGTATAGCAATGCCCAATCACCCATCCCACGTCCGAGGCGGTCCAGAACACCTCGCCGGGCTTGACGTCATAAATGGCCGACATGGTCCAGGTGAGAGCCACCAGATGCCCGCCATTGTCCCGCGCGATGCCTTTCGGCTGACCCGTGGTGCCAGAGGTGTAAAGGATGTAAAGCGGATCGGTGGCAGCCACCGGCACGCACGCCGCAGGAGCCGCTTGGCCGACCAACGTCGCCCAATCGTGATCACGTCCAGCCTGCAACTCGGCCCGGCACTGAGGCCGAGCGAGCACCACGCAAGCGGACGGCTGATGGGTGGCGAGGCGGATGCCCTGATCCAGGAGCGGCTTATAGGGGATGACTTGGTCAACATCGATCCCGCACGAGGCGGTCAAAATCACCTTTGGCGTAGCGTCATCAATCCGCGTCGCCAGTTCCTGAGGGGCGAAGCCCCCAAACACCACCGAATGGATAGCCCCCAAGCGCGCACAGGCCAGCATGGCCATGGCGGCCTCGGGTACCATGGGCATGTAGACGAGAACGCGGTCCCCTTTCTCGACCCCAAGCCCCTTCAGGGCACCCGCCAAGCGAGCGACGCGATCCTGCAACTGGGCATAGGTGATGGTCTGGATGGTATTGGTGACGGGGCTATCGTAGATCAGGGCGGCCTGTTGCCCGCGCCCGGCCAGCACATGCCGGTCCACCGCGTTGTAACAAGTGTTGACCAGAGCCCCCGAAAACCAGCGATAAAAGGGTTTGCGGCTGTCGTCCAGAACCTTGTCCCACGGCTTGATCCAGTGGATCCCTTGGGCAACATCACCCCAGAAGGTCTCGGGATCGCTGAGGGATTGATCGTAAGCGCGTTGGTATGGGTTGGTCATCAAAGATATCTCCCTGGGCAAAGCAGGGTGATCATGCCTCATTTCCAGGACGACGGGCAAGAAACGCGTGAAAAGGAGCGGGATACCTTCTTTGTTATCATCGCTTCATTATTCGCACTCTTTTGCCAAGGACGATCTTCAAGGTGGCGATATTGGTGTGCCTTTTTCCGCGAAGATCACGCGCATGTGGACAGCGTTGGGAGACGGGGTTCTCAGTCGAATGCGAAACTCGACCTCCTCCTTGCTCGCCAGCCGATCGGTGGGAGGACTCGACGTTTGTTGTTGGATGACAGTTTTATTCTGGTCCATCAACTGCAAGGTCAGGGGCGGCAGCGGCATTCCCATCTCTGAGACATTGGTGATGATCCCAGAGATCTCGAGATACTCGTTGCCGTCTTGGACCAGCCGTCGCGGTGGCTGGCCATTACTCCCGATCACCAAGGGAGACCCTGCCAAGGCAGGAACGGCGGTCGTCGGCGCCGGAGGAGGAGTCTCTTGCGATGGAGGAGCCTCTGGTGATGGCGAAGGCGCTTCTGGGGCCGGAGGCGGATACACGAACTCCACCTCTACCGAAAGCTCCTCAATGGCTCGATCTTCGTCCTCGACCTTGACGATAAAGGTAAACTTGGCCTCGGCCTTGGGGGCGAGGACTGGGACCGGAGGAGTCTCGGTCTTCTTGATCCGTCGTGCCCCGCCCGAGCCCACAAAGGCCAATTGCATGGGCGTGAGCAAGCGCTCTTCATCGGTGGGATTGCTCACCACGCCGGAAATTTCCGCAAAATCCTCTTGGTTCTGGCGCAGCGAGCGAAATTTCAGCTCGTCAATGCGCAGCCCCTGACCGGCCGGGGTGCGCAGATCCCAAGCAATGAGAAGGTCGGCGAAGCCTGGCCAAAGGGAAATAATGCGGCTTTGCTGGAAATACGCCCCGATCCCCAGTCCACCGATCAGGAGGAGGACGAAGATAACGCCAAGAAGCCACCATCCAACCCGCCCGATTTGGACTTTGAGATGGCGCGGGGTGGCCGGTTTTCGGCGCTTTTTCAGTTTTTGTCCGATGGGTCTCTGCATGCTGCTCATAGACATGCCTCCCCGCGCTGCCCCATTCCCACCGCCTTAGTGCATCGCGGGGGGTAGGGGCGGAACGGTACCCTCTGCCGGGGGCGATGGTGCCGGGGGCGGGGGCGATGGTGCCGGGGGCGATGGTGCTGGCGTCGGCATTGGGATCTCCCCCGGAGGCGGAACCGCCGGAGCAGACCCACTGGGACCAGGCGGGCTCATGCCAGCAGGCGGATGCACGGAAGCGGGCGGATTGATGTTGGATGTCCCCATGGAAGACGCGGGAGACTCCACCAGAGAGGGTTTCTCCTCCACGGGCCGAACGAAGTCCAGATCCACGCGGGTGGCGGCGGAATGGGGGCTTTTCAGTTGGAGGATGAACTCTTTTGATTGCCCCACCCCCAGACTTTTCACGGGCGGATCGAACAGTTCGTTCTGGATTGTGGTCCCGTCCACATCGATCAAACGCATAAGAAGGGACGGAACCACCCGCTCCCGATCCGAGATGTTCGATATCTTACCAAAGACGAGCAGAAACTCGGTCTTTCCCTCGGAGACCCGCTGAGGATCTTTCATTTTAACGACGCTGAGGCCCGACCCAGGAGCGGTGCGCAACCCCAGATCGTCCAGGATATCAGCGAATTTGGGCCATAGGCTGATGATGTGATTCTGATAGATGTAGGCTCCGGCGGCAGCCCCCCCGAGCACCAGGGTCAGCAGCAGGAGGAAAATCCACCATCCCGTTTTGCTCTTGCGTCCTCGGAGCGGCGGCTTTCCCGGGGCCGAACGTAAGGGAGGTCGTCCCGAACCAATCTCTTCCCCACCCCGGACGCGTTCGGTCAGACCATTGAACGACAGTTCCTCGGGGGAGGGCTTGGCGGCAGGATCGGGGGAGAGTTTGGACAGCAAGTCCAGATCCAACCCGACGGCGGGCTTGGCGGCGCCGCGACGAGGATTTTCTCGGTCCAGGGAAAAGTCGATCTCGGGCAGGGTGGGAAGCGGCGGCAGCTTAAACGCGACCGAGGGCTCCTCCAACGACAGGGCGTTATCCCCCGTCGGCACGACCACCGGGGGCAGCTTGATCGGCGGCAGAGGTGGCAGCGTCACCGGCGGCAACGTCACCGGCGGCAGCGTCACCGGCACAGCCGGAGGCGGCTCCACGGGCGGCGGCGGAGTGGCAGGCCCCGAGGAGGGGGCGGTTTGCAGCCACTTGTGCTGGCATTTGGCGCATTTAAGCGTGCGTCCACCTCCGACCAATGCATTGTCGGGGATGTTGAATTGCGTCGAGCACTGAGGACAAGTGATTTGCATAGGACAGAAAAACCCACGGAAAAGATCATACTTATAGGCTTATCCGGCCCTCGACACAAGCACGCGCTAGACGAGGGGCAAGCGGACGTGGCATCCTCTCCGTTCGGTTGGCCCTTGAGCGAGGAGCGATGCCAGCCCGGAGGAAACGCAGTGCGCCAAGACTCGCGCGAAGAGCATGTGGTGAATTTCGAGAATGTCGGCCTGCGCTATCAGACCGGGCCGGAGATCCTGCAGGATGTCAACTTCACCCTGGCACCGGGGTCCTTTCATTTTCTGACCGGCAGCTCCGGCGCGGGAAAATCCAGTTTATTGCGTTTGATGTATCTTGGGCTTTATCCCTCCCGCGGGCGGGTGCTTTTGTTCAACAAGGATATCCGCCAGACCAAGCGCTATGAAATGCCCGCCATGCGACGACGCATCGGGGTGGTATTCCAGGACTTCCGCTTGATGGACCATCTCTCCGCCTTGGACAACGTGGCTCTGCCCTTGCGCGTCAGCGGCGTCGGCGAGGAGGATGTGCAAAAGCATGTGCCCGAACTTCTGGCTTGGGTGGGGTTGGCCGATTACCTCCACGCCAAGCCGCCCACCCTGTCCGGCGGGCAGAAGCAGCGCGTGGCCATTACCCGAGCGGTGATCAACCGCCCCGAACTGCTCTTGGCCGACGAGCCCACCGGCAACGTGGATGATGGCATCGCCATGCGTTTGCTGTATTTGTTCGAGGAGCTTAACAAACTTGGAACCACGGTGGTGGTCGCGACCCACAATGAGGCTTTGGTGACACGCTTTCCCCATCACCCCCGGCTCCACCTGGAACACGGCACCGTGCGCAGGCTGGCATGAGGACGACCAAGCACTCCGACCTGCCCCTCAAGGGCGATGTCTCCAGTCGGTTCCTGCCTTGGCTGGTGGCGCTGATGGTGTATCTCTCGGCGGTGGGGCTGGCGGTCTCGTTTGTTTTGGCCGGGTTGGTGGAGCGGTGGGATCGAGACGCCTCGGGCACCTTGACGGTTCAAGTCGCGCCCGTGCCGGGGGCCTCGGGGGAGGCACTCACCGACGATCGCGTGCGCCAGGTGGTGGCATTGATGCAGAAGACTCCCGGTGTCACCCGAGCCGCAGCCCTCGGCAAGGAGCAAACCCTCAGCCTCTTGGAGCCCTGGTTGGGGAGCGTCGAGCTGATAAAAGACCTGCCTTTGCCCCGTTTGATTGACGTCAGCATGGACCCCGAGGCACGGGTTGATCTTAAGGCGCTGAGCCAGACCCTCTCCCAGACCATACCGGGAGCCAGTTTGGACGACCATCGGGTTTGGCTGTCGCGCTTGATCGACTTGTCCGTGACCACCCAGTGGCTTTCCATCGGCATCGTGGTGCTGATTGGGGTCATCACCTCCGTCACGGTGATTTACGCCACCCGGTCCAGCATGGCGGTGCACAGCGGCGTGATCGAGGTTCTGCACCTGATTGGCGCGCACGACGACTATATCGCCGGGCAGTTCGCCCGCCGCGCCTTCACCCTGGGCTTCGCCGGCGGCTTGGTGGGCTTGGGCATGGCGGTGCCGACCCTGGTGGGGATTGGCTGGCTCGCCAAACGGGCAGAGGGCGGGTTTCTGCCACAGCTCACGGTGCCTCTGACCGGCGTGCTGGTGATTGCCACGCTTCCCCTGGTGGCGGCCTTGTTGGCGCGCTACACCGCTCGTTTGACGGTGCACGGGGTGTTGGCGCGGGCCCCATGAAGGACGAGACGTCTCTCCCCCCGCCCCCCCCGCCCCCCCCGCGACGAACCAGGGGATTTCGCATCCTCCGCTTTCTCGTAGGAACTCTGGCGCTGCTGGTTGGTCTGTGGGGGGGAGGATTCGTTTGGTTTGCGGCGACGTTGCCGCGCCACGTGGCGGATGTGACGTCGCGCACCGATGCCATTGTGGTTCTCACCGGAGGGAGTGCTCGCCTTTCCACCGGGATTGCCTTGTTGCAGGGGGGGCTTTCGCGCAAATTGTTCATCTCTGGGGTACATCCCGGCGTGGAGATCAACGAGATTTGGCGTCTGGCTGGCCCACCTTCCCCTTCTTTCCCTTCCCCTTCTTCCCCTTCCCCTTCGTCCTCCCCAGAGCTCCTCGACCCTGGTGCCGCGCCGGTGTCGTTTCCGCCGTTGACCGACGCGATCGTCCTTGGCTACAACGCGGGTGACACCATTGGCAATGCGACAGAGACGGCTCAGTGGATCGCCGAGCACCGCCTGGGCTCCTTGCGACTGGTGACCGCGGCCTATCACATGCCGCGCAGTTTGCTGGAGTTCCATCACGCCATGCCAGAGGCCACCATTATTCCCCATCCGGTTTTTCCGCTCTCGGTGAAAAGCCGCGAGTGGTGGCGGCGTCCTGGGACGGCCCTTCTCTTGGCCGGAGAGTATACAAAATACCTTGCCGCCATTGTGAGGCATGGTTTTTCCTCTTCCCCGGATTTATCTCCTTCTTCGGAAAGACCTCTGTTGTGACTCTTCTTCGCTCGGTGCTTTATACTATTTTATTTGTGCTCTGGACACTGGGGTTTGGTCTGATCTGCCTGCCGCTTCTCCTGCTGCCGCGCGAGTGGACCTGTCGGGGCGGCAGGCTCTGGCTCCGGGGATGTTTCTGGCTGTTGCGCTGGGTGTGCGGCTTGCGCTTCGAGGTGCGGGGCGAGATTCCGCCCAATCCCGTTCTCATTGCCTGTAAGCATCAAGCAACCATGGAAACCCTGGCCTTTCGCCTGATTTACAGCGATCCCGCCATCATTTTGAAACAAGAATTGCTGCGGATTCCTCTGTTTGGCTGGTATTTGAACAAAAGTGGCGTCATTGCCATTGATCGCTCCGCCGGCGCCAAGGCCCTGAAGCAGATGGTCCGGGGGGCCGAACAGGCTCGGGATGAGAGCCGCTCCGTCCTGATTTTCCCCGAGGGAACTCGCTCTGAAGTGGGGGCTCCGCCCGAATACCAGCCCGGCATTGCCTTGTTGTACAGCAGCCTGGGCCTGCCTTGCGTGCCGGTGGCCTTGAATACGGGGGTGTTTTGGCCGCGCGGCGGTCTGACCAAACATTCTGGAACCGCCGTCATCGAGTTCTTGCCGGTCATCGCACCGGGACTGGACCGGAAAGCCTTCCTGGCTGAACTGGAAAATCGCATCGAAACCGCCTCGGCCCGGTTGGCGCAAGAGGCCCGCACCCCATGAGGTCCGTCATCGCCCTGGTGGTTGCCGCCGGACGAGGACGGCGCTTGGGGGGCGATCTCCCCAAGCAATATCAAAATTTGGCGGGGCGCGCCGTCCTGCGGCATAGCCTGGCCCGCCTTGCTGCTGATCCTCAGGTGGATGCCGTGCGCGTGGTGATCCATCCCGACGATCGGGATCTCTATGACGAGGCGGCGCGGGGACTGCGTTTGCTGCCGCCCGTGGCGGGCGGAGAAACCCGGCAAAGCTCCGTGCGGTTGGGCTTGGAAAGCCTGGTGGAGGAGGCTCCAGAGGTGGTTTTGATCCACGATGGGGCGCGTCCATTTCTGGACAGTGGTGTCCTCTTTCGCACGCTTTCTGCCCTGGAGCACCACGCCGGTGCCATCCCCGTTCTCCCCGTCACCGATACCCTCAAACGTGCGGATGCGAACGGATGTATCCGCACTGGTATCCCCCGCGAGGGCCTCTATCGCGCCCAGACCCCCCAGGCGTTTCGCTTCATCCCAATCCTGGAGGCGCATCGCGCCACGGCCGCACTTAACCTGACGGATGATGCCGCCGTGGCGGAGGTGGCAGGGCTCTCGGTCGCGTGGGTCGAGGGGCACGAGGACAACGTTAAAATCACCACCCTCACCGATCTTGATCGCGCCCGGAAAGGCCTCACCCAGGGGGGCGGGGGAGACTTTCGCACGGGAACCGGCTTCGATGTCCACCGCTTCACTGCGGGAACGGGCGTGTGGCTGTGCGGCGTCTTCGTTCCTCACGATCAGGGGCTGGAAGGACACTCCGATGCGGATGTGGCCCTCCATGCGGCCACGGATGCGGTGCTCGGCAGTATCGGCGCTGGCGATATCGGACGGCACTTCCCCCCCAGCGAGGCCGCTTGGAAAGGAGCCGCCTCGGATCAGTTCCTCGCCCATGCGGTGGGGTTGGTGCGGGCGTTGGGAGGTCGCATCGTCAATCTGGATCTCACGCTCATCTGCGAACGACCCAAACTGGGCGTCCATCGCGGTGCCATGCAGGCGCGGGTGGCGGAAATCCTTGGGGTGCGGCAGGATCGGGTGGGGATCAAGGCGACCACCACCGAAGGGTTGGGATTCACCGGGCGGAAAGAGGGAATTGCGGCGCTCGCAACGGCAACGGTGTTTATCCCCGAAGCTTGAGTCAAGCTTCGGGAAAAACAGACAACTCCCTCAATGCGGGCATATAGTTAATTTTGTTAACCATTTGCCCGGTATTTTTGGGGCCGAAACGGATAACAAAAGCACCTTCCTCTCTGCCGCTCAAATGTCACGAAAGGTCGAGGGGGACACTTCTCTGACATCGATTTAACCCCCTGTTTTAGCGGCATTTTCTTCCTGCTCCCCTCTTTTGGCGAGGCGCATTGCCTCATCGCAAAGGAGAGGGGGAGATTTCATGCGCTCTCTGCATGGGAGATATTCCTAAATGGGAGTATAGGGAACAAGGCGTTAATCTCTTTTTAGTAGACTCCTCTTTCCTGACCATGCTACTCCTTAAGGTAGCGTGGTGCATAAAATTTGCATACAAATCAGGTGCAGAGGAAAGCTGTCGCATAGTCCGAGAGAAGAGCACCCATCGGTAGAAGGCCGAATTGTCAGTAAGGCATTCGATCATAGGCGTGGTATCGCCACCCCTTCGGGACGGCAACACGTATCGGACCTCACCATTGACTTCGGCTCAGACCGCTGTGTGAGGCCAAGGACCGCTTTTTCCATCGCCCAGAGGACTCAAGATGTGCCTCCATCAGGGCTCAATCTGGAGGGTTCTTAGGGGCAGCCTCAACGGGCAAGAGGGGGGAGCCCACAGCGGACCGGGCGATCTTTTCATCGGATGACAGCACGAACCTCGGAAGAGATCGGAGGCACCCGGTCAAGACGCGTTTGGTCGCGGTGATGTTGCGAGACCGATCCCCGATTGGGGGGACGGCACGGCATCTGAATCAACTGAGGCTTTGACCTCGGAGCAGTGGGACGAGCGAGGTTCGCATCGGCTGCGGCATGGGAGGAATGGGATATGGCTACGATGGATTTGGATGGATTCAAGAACCTGACCTCCGGGGAGATCCAGGGTCTCACCACCACGGAAATCCAGGCCCTGACGCCCGCGATGATCCAAGCCATGACCACGACTCAAGTATGGGGCTTGACCTCGACCCAGATTGCAGCGTTGACCGGCGGGAGCTTCTCCGACAATGGCGAGCAGATCGATATTCTTACCTCGACCCAGATCGGGGCCTTGCAGCCCGATGCCGTCAAGGGCTTCACCGTAGCGCAGATCGCAGATCTGGATAGGGTCCAGTTGGGCGCGTTGAACACCGCTCAGATTCCAAACCTTACGGCCGCCCAGATCAATGGGATCCAGGCTTACCTCATTAACACCCTGAGCGCTGGCCAAATAAGTTCGATTTCTTCTGGGGCGCTTGGGGGCTGGAATGCCCTCTCCACCCTGACCTCGTCCCAGCTGCTTGCGTTAACCACGGCTCAGCTTCCAGGCATTACAGCCAGCCAGCTGGCCACTTTGGATGGTTCCCGCGTTAAAACCCTGACCACTACTCAAGTGGCGGCGCTTTCTCCAGAGGCGCTTGGAAGCTGGGCGAAGCTCGCCAGCATGTTGACATCTGCCCAGTTGACAGCGTTGACGACGGCTCAGATTGCAGGCTTTCCGGCCAGCCAGCTCGACAATTTGAGCGATGTGGTTGAATACCTCACCAGCGCCCAAGTGGCGGCGCTTTCTCCAGAGGCGCTTAGGGACTGGCAGTACCCGTATCGACTCACGCTCGACCAGATACCCGCATTGACCACGGCTCAGATCCAAAGCCTTACAACCAGTCAGCTCGACTATTTCAGCAACCAGCAATTTGAAGCCCTAACCCCCGTGCAGATCGCAGCGTTTGAGACGGGGCAGATTCAAGGCATAAACAACTATCAAATAAGAACCTTCTCCAAGCCCCAGATCGTCGCGTTGACCACGGTTCAGATCGCAAGCTTGAGGATCGACCAAGTTAATACCCTTCTTGCTTATGGTCGATTTCAATACCTGACCTCTGGCCAAATAGCTGCACTTGGGACGGGGCAGATTTCGGGCCTCAGTTGCGATGGGGTATCTACGATTCCCAAGGACCAGCTGGCCGCGTTGACTCTCAATCAGATTCCAAGCCTTACACCCGATCAACTCAGTTGCCTCAACGCTGCTCAACTTCAATTCCTAACCCCTGACAAAATCGTTGTGCTTACGACGAAACAGGTTTCGGGTATGAGTCCCAATGCCTTTGGCCAACTCTCCGCGAGCCAGCTCTCTACGTTGACCCTAGATCAGGTTTCAAGCCTTTCAGCCGGCCAGCTCGGTAGCCTCGGCACGGAGCGATTTCAATCCCTGACCCTCGAGCAAATAGCTGTGCTTTCGGGGGCGGCGCTTTCGGGCCTGTCTCCCTATTACATGGACATTTTCTCCACGACCCAGCTATCTGCGTTGACCACGGCTCAGATCCCAAGTTTTACGGCCGCCCAGCTCAATCAGTTCTCCTCAGTCCAAATTTCATCCCTGAAATCTGAGCAGGTGGCAGCATTGACCACGTTACAGATTCAGAGCTTGTTTAGCTTTGCTGTATCCTACTTCACCCCGGTCCAGCTTGACAGCCTGCTACCGGACCAAATCGCCGCGTTGTCCACGTGGGGGGCAACAGGGCTCTCTTCTGGGCAAATCGCATCCCTAGATGGAGCGCAGGTGAAGGCCTTTGGGGCCGGCCACATAAAAGCTTTGACCACCGCAGCGATTCTGGGACTCTCCCCGGAACAGATTAAATGTCTTACCCTGGCTGCCGTTGAGGGAATGACCTCCGGTCAAGTTGCCGTCCTCAATAAAGGGCAGTTCGAGGCCTTCGGCGATGATGATACGGGCATCCAGACTCTCTTGCCCGCAGCGCTTTACGGTTTGTCCACGACGCAACTGGCCGCGTGGGGATGGATGGGGGACAATCAGCTCGCGCTGAACGCCCTGGCGGATAAGATGACCATGGCGCAGCTGAAGGGCCTGAACACCAGCGTGCAGCTTCTCCTGGGACTCCCGCCCACCAGCCTGGTGGACTTCGTGGATGTTTCCAGCCACAGGAGCAACTTCTGGGCGGCTCAGCAGGTTGCGGCTCTGACCACGGATCAGGCCAGTGTGCTGACGATTGAGCAGTTGTCGGCCATGACGGATGAGCAGTTTGTGGCCTTGGCGCGGGCGGCTGATGGGAAGTTGGCCTATTTGAGCGCCGTCCAGCTTTCTGCCATGTCGCCGGAAGCCATGGCGGATATTAGGGCGTATGCTTGGCGCTTGACCCCGGCTCAGTTGAAAGGTTTGTCTTCGGCTCAGGTTGCGGCGCTGAAGGGCGATCTCGCCATCGACCAAATCAAACTTCTGGGGCCGGAGCAAATCTCGGGAGTGGATGGGAAGGTTCTGGCAGCCAAACTGGCGACGCTTCTCGATGTCAAGGCGTTGAGCACGGCGCAGATGGGCGCTTTGACCGGGAAGCAGATCTTCGACGCGACCGGGACGTGGTTGAAGCTTTTAAGCCCGCTCCAGCTGAAGGCTTTGTCCACCGATGCTCTCAGTGGGTTCGGGGCGGGACACTTGGCGAGCCTGATCGAGACCCGGAAGCTGTCGAACTTGACCTCGACGCAAGTGGGGGCTTTGGATGCCGGCGTACTGGCCACCCAGGTGCTGGGGGATCGGCGCTGGGTGGCGTCCAATCTCCTTCCGGCCCAAGTGGCGGGCCTGTCCGCCGAGCAGATTTACGCTTTGACCGATGATGATGTTCGAGCCGTGTTCACCCCGGCCCAGATCGCCCTGTTGCGCCCCGAGGTCATGGCAAGCTTCCAAGTGCCGGGACTCAATCAGCTGGCCCTCGGTAAAGGAGGGACTTTTGAGAAGCTAACCTCGCTCCAGGTGGCGGCGTTGACCTCTGGGCAGGTGGCGGGGTTGACGGAGGATCGCATTAATGCCTTAACCCCCTTGCAACTCAAAGCCGTGAATGAAGCGTGGGTGCGTGGCTTGGTGGCCGATGGACTGGCGAGCGACACCAGTCAGATCGATCGCTTGACCTCGCTCCAGCTTGCCGCCTTGTCCACCAGAGCGGTGGAGGGATTTGTCTCGGCCCAGATCGCGGATCTGACCTCGGGGCAGGTGGCGAGTTTGACCTCGGCGCAGATCGCTGCTTTGAGCACGGATGCGGTGCGGGGCTTTAACGCCAGCAACATCGTCGGGCTGAAACCCTTGGCCTTCAAGGGCTTCACCGTCGGACAAGTTTCGGAGATGACGGGGCTTTCATCGCAAAATTGGTTCAGCGCCATCACGGTGGATCAGTTGAAGAACTTGTCCCCTGCGGCCCTGGGGGGGCTCAATGGCCTTCAGCTCGCGACCTTGAGCGCCGGGAACGCCAACAATGACGAGATGGACGTCCTGACCGCCGCTCAACTGGCGGGGATCACGCCTGAGATGCTCGGGGCCTTGAGCACGAGCCAAGTGCAGGATCTCAGTGCGGCCCAGCTGACGTTGCTCTCCGCTGCACAGGTGGGGGCCTTGACCGGTGTTTGCAGCTTCAATGCCGAGCAAATGAAGGGCCTGTCCGCCCTCCAGATAAGGGGGATTGCCCCGACCGATCTGGCCAAGCAGTTGACCTCAAGCTTGGACGGTTTGTCGGTCGCGCAACTCGGCAGTATGAGTTTGCCCCAGATCCGCGCCTTGACCCCGGCGCAGGTGGCCAGCTTGACAGCAGTTCAGCTTAAAGGCTTGAGCTTCGAACAAGCGCAAGGACTGAATAACAGCACCGTTGCCTCGGGATCGCCGGAAGCCTTAGCGCTGAAGGAGATTGCTGACAAGAACGCCGTTTTCTGTGGCAAGCCAAGCAAGGACTTTACCGTCCCAGAACTTTCTGCCTTAAGCCCTGTGCAAACTTTTCATCTGACGGCAGCCCAGCTGGTGGGGATGTCGGGGGCACAGATTGCCGCTTTGAAGGTGGCTGCTCTGTCTGCGAACCAGATCTCCGCCTTGCGCGAAGATCAGGTCAAGGAACTGACCGAGATTCAGGTCAAAGGGTTGAGCGCCCTGCAGCTCAGCGCTTTCAGCCCGGCGCAAATCGCGGCCCTAGAGCCGAACGATGTGGCGGTCCTGTCGTTGCTCCAGTTGAAGGGCTTAAGCCGCGAGCAAGCTCTGGCCTTCGGTTCCGATCAAGTTGCCGCGATGACCTCGGCCCAGATTGGGGCGTTGGTGACACCGCCGAAGTCAGCGGTGTTCAGGAACAAGATGTTGATCCTGGAGGAAGACCTGACGGACAAAACCCCCGAAGAGATCGCCGCCCTGGCGAGCTACGAAGTGGGCGTCCTGTCCGGTAAGCAGCTTGGGTCGTTGAACAGTGCCCAAGTGGCCGCCTTGACCGGCACCAGCTTGGCTTTCTTGAGCGCGGTCCAACTGGGTGCGCTGAGTCTAGCGGGGACGGAGGGGCTGAAGAGTCAAGTCAAGAACATGACTCCGGCGCAGATGACTCGTCTGACCTCGGCGCAGATTGCCGTGCTGGGCAAGGCCCTGTCGGCGGAGCAGATCAAGAAGCTGACCCCCGCCCAGGTGGGCGGGGCGGATTTGACTCAGCTTGGTTCTTCTGGCGACATCGCTGGATTGAGCATGGCGCAACTCGCCGCCCTCACCGCCGAGCAGATGAAGGGGGTGAATGTCAATTGGCCCAATCTGTTGACCCCCAAGCAACTGATCACGCTGTCGTCCCAGGCCATCGGCGGTTTGAGTATGGAGCAACTCACCGCGTTGGGGAGCAAGATTTCGAGCCTCAGCGCAAGCCAAATCGCGGCCTTGACCCCGGATCAGGTGCACAAGCTCGGCAATCTGGTCAGCAAGGTTACCGCCGTCCAACTGAAGAGCCTGGGCAAAGAGTGGGTGGGAGCGCTGGAGGCCGACGGGGCCCTGAGTGATACCAGCTCTATTGATACCTTAAGCAGTGCGCAGATCCGCGGCCTGTCCACCCTTGCGGTGTCGGGCTTTACCTCGGCCCAGATTGCCGATCTGGATACCAAGCAACTCAAGGGGTTCACCTCGGCCCAGATTGCGGCCTTGAGTACGGCTGCGGTGGCCGGCTTTGGGGCCAACAACTTCGCGGGCGTGGATGCGACCGCCATCAAGGGCCTGACCTCGGCGCAGGTTGCCGCCATGGTACCGATCCCTGGGTTTAACCCCAACTTTACGATCGTCCCCAGCCCGGATCTGGCGGACAACTGGATCTCCACCGTTACCACCCTGCAACTGAAAGCCTTGTCCCCCGAGGCGATGGCAGCCCTGACGGTAGACCAAGTGCGCGATCTGTCAGGGGGAGGAAGCATCAAGAATAGTAAGGGGGTGAGTGTCGCGCTCGAAAACGAGGCGATGGACGTTCTCAGTGCAATCCAACTGGCAGCTCTGTCGGTGGGGGTGTTGAGCGGTATGAAGGCGGCTCAGGTTCAAGATTTGGTCGCGGCGCAACTGAAGAACCTGTCCGCCGATCAGGTGGGTGCCTTGGCCCAGGTCAAGGGAACGGATGGTTTCGGTGCCCTGATCTCGGCCCAGATCAAGGGATTGACGATCGTGCAACTGCGGGGGATTGCCCCGGGGGACTTGGCGGCTCTGAGCCCCGCGGCCTTGGCCGGACTCTCCCCCGCCCAGATCGGGGCCTTGAGCCTGGAGCAGGTCCACGCCTTCACCGTGGACCAGATGAAAGCCCTGACGGCGGCTCAGCTCAAGGGATTCACCTATGGCCAGGTAGAGGCTCTGCGTCGGGTAACGGATGGGAATCCGGTGTCGCTGAACTGGCTCGGGGCGGCTTTGAGAGGTCAGGATATGAAGGTTCTGACCGATGCCTACCTGAAGGGGAGTCCCCTAGGAATAGCGCGGGACAGCGCGGGTATCTCGACCAAGATCATCAGTAAGTTGTCGCCGGCTCAGATTGTCCACTTGACCACTGCGCAGGTGGTGAGCCTGTCGGGGGCGCAACTGGGCGCCTTGAAGGTTTCGGCCCTGTCTTTGACCCAGTTGAAAGTGTTGCGGGTGGACCAAATCAAGGAATTGACCGCAGCCCAGGTCAAATCGTTGAGTACCATGCAAATCTCGACCCTTTCCACGATGCAGGTGGAGGCGCTTGAAGCCCTGGATGCGGCAGCCTTGACGGTGGCACAACTGAAGGCAATGGGGACCGCTCAGATCGAGGTTTTGACGTCGAATCAGTTTCAGAAGATGACTCCGGCGCAAATTGCCGCCCTTTCGGCGCCGCAGTTTGCCACGCTGAATGGCGGTGAAATTGGACATCTGACTTCGGCGCAGATCAAGAGCTTGGCAGTGGCGCAACTGAAGGTGCTCTCTGAAGAGCAAGCGGGAGCCTTGGGCGACTTGACGCGGTTCATGACGGATAAGCAGATTACCGCCTTGAAGGTCGAGACTCTGAACGGTATGAGCGAAACGTCCTTGAAGGCCATGAGTACGCTTCAGCTCAAGGGGCTGACCTCGGCACAGATTGCGGGGATGAACGTGGGGGCCCTCCAGACGCTGTTAAGCGACACCAACGAGGTCAAGGGGTTGTCGGCGGCGTCGGTGAAGGGGCTGACCTCCGGTCAGTTCGGGGCCCTGGGACGAGACACCTTACGTGCGTTCACGCCGGCTCAACTTGCGGCCCTGTCGGCGACACAGAAAGTTTGGTACAACGCCGGCCTCTCTTCTTAGGGGTCAAGGGTCTGTGACCCTTGCGGGGGTGTCGGGGGCGGCGCCCCTGACCAGGGCGTAAGCCCATACCCAGCCAACCACCCCGACCCCCCAACAAAAAACCCCCGAAACAATCGGGGGTTTTTTGT
>JAVBJO010000193.1:0-7685 GCA_031546925.1 Rhodospirillaceae bacterium | reverse complement strand
TGGGCTTACGCCCTCGTCAGGGGGCGCTGCCCCCGACACCCCCGCTAAGGGGCACGGCCCCTTAGGATCCCCTCTTGGTTACGGAGTCACTCGTATCGGCCATGGTTTCCCCGCGCTTCAACGCGGTCCTCAACCGGCCATCGTGTCCGTAAACATCACTGCGGAAATGCACGGTGCCATCATCATCAGCCCAAGCTGTCATGTAGGTGAGGTACACGTTGACCTGAGCCTTCACCCCCAGAGTCTTAGTCCCACCGGCACTGATCATCCCATTGATTCTCCCGGCAGAGGAGTCTCCAGCGATGACTTCCTGGGCCAGGGACAAGGGCCGTTCCAGACGGATGCATCCGTGGGACAGCGCCCGCTCGGCGCGTTTGAAGTAGCTGCGACTGGGGGTATCGTGAAGATAGATTCCATCGTTGTTATTCAAGGCAAACTTGATGTACCCCAGGGCATTCCCCGGCCCGGGAGCCTGTCGAATCTGATAAGGGAAGGAGGTATGACGGCTCCAGTCCACTCCCTGTCCGGTGGCATGAACGCCGTTTTCCGAACTGCTCAGGATCTGCATGTTGCTCTTGGCGAGATAGTCGGGATTCGTCCGCAGCTTAGGCAGAATTTCCTTGGAGGCGATAGAGGCGGGCACGGTCCAAGTGGGATTAACGATGACGGCCATCATGGTAGTCATCATGGTTGGCGTAGGATGTCCACGGTCTCCCACCACCGTACGCATGGACAGCTTGATTTCGCCATCCTTGATGAATTCCAGCCGCGCAGCGGGAAGATTAACCACGATATGCGTGTTAGGGAGAGTGCGCGGCATCCAGCGCCAGCGTTCCAGATTGGATTCCAGCTGGCGCAGCCGGTCCTCGGCGCTGATGTTCAGCGCGGTTAAGGTCTGCTTGCCCACGGCACCATCGGGTTCCATCCCATTGTTGGTCTGGAATTTTTTCAAGGCGACGCTCAGCGCACTATCAAGCACGTTTCCGTGGGCGGCACTGGCGTCCAACTCTCCGGTGGCGATCAGACGAGCGCGAACGAGAGGAATACGAGCATCGGATATTCCTGGTTTGATGGATGGTCCGTCGGCGATGGCACGCCACCCTCCAGCGGCGACCAAGGCGCGGTACTTGGGGAGAGCGGCCTTCAGACGCGTATATCCAGCATAAGGCGGGGCTAGAGCTTCCACCAAGGCAGGGGCAGCTTTATTGGCGGAAACATCGACCAAAAACGCAACCGGGTCAACGGTACCGCGAAGGCCTGGTCCCATTCCTCCAACCGATCGCGTGGGCGAGACCCGCCCGATGGCGACATCGCGAGCGAAGCGGGCGAGGGAGTCCGAAACCAGAATGTCGCGCTCGGCTTCGCTGCTGGTGGTGGGAATTCCATAAAGTTCTGGCGTCATACCCTCGGCATAAGCCAGGGCCTGCACATCGTTGATGATAGCGGTGGGATTGCTCCAGGCGGCGGTATATCCTCTCTGAAGATAAAACGCCCGGAGCGGAACGGCATCCAGCTGACGACCGCCAATCTTGACGAGAGTCGTGTCTTCAGTGAGCCATTGCGCAATGCTCATGCTCCCCTGAGCGACGGGAGCGCTCTGAACAACGGGAACTTCCGGAGCGACAGGGGCAACGGGAGCCGCTTCCAGAGTGCTGGGAGCCACGGTAACAGGGGGCGCTTCCTGCGCCAGGGCAGCCGCGCCAAAAGAGGCAACAACAGCCAGGGAGAGAAAAACGGGATAAGGGAACAACACTTTAAGGTAATCCTATGACAGATAAATGGACGTCGATACCTTAGTATACGCATTCCCAAGCCGAAGGGGGCGGATACCTCCGAGACGTTCCCATTCGAGGGAGGGGAAACGGCCTCGTAAAAGATGAACACCTACATAACGAATACCCGTTCAAACAAAAGTAAGTCAATCTCTATCCCAATCCACCTGTGCGATGGATAAAAAGTGCGCCAAAAGCGCAACACCCCCTTCCTTTTGGTGCGTAGAACCATAAGGATGGCAACCCATGCGCGTCGCCTCACCCCAAGGCATATACACTTTTTATGCGTTGAATAAAATTAAATTTACGTCATTCGGGGATTGACAATGGGAAAATAACAAGTAAATATGTCACACGATAACGTATCACACATTGTTTTGTGTGTTTTATGCGAGAGGCGCCCCCGAAAATGACCGTGGCCGTTCTAGAAAACTCCCCTCTGCTCGCCGAACCCCTGGTCCGGGAGAACGATGTCGTCGAGTACCGCCAGGGGCTGGAGCGTCGCCTGGGCGGCGTGTGGGATGAGAGCCGTTGGAGCCTCTTTCGGGTCCGTTTCGGGGTTTATGGACAGAAGCAACCCGGCGTGCAGATGGTACGGGTGAAAATCCCCGGTGGAGTCATTCCTGTGGCATGGTTGCGCAGCATTGCCGATGTCAATCGCCGGTTTGCTCAGGGTGATGCGCATTTAACCACCCGACAAGATATTCAGTTGTACCACGTTCCTCTGGAACGGAGTGCCTCTTTGTTGGAGGCGCTTCACCTTCAGGGGCTGACCACGCGGGAGGCGTGCGGCAATACGCTTCGCAACGTGACCTCGTGCTCCTTGGCGGGGGTGTGCCCGCGGGAGCATGTGGATGCGGGCCGCGTGGCCGAGGTGCTCTCGCGCTCGTGGATTCGTCATCCCTTGGTGCAGCACATGCCGCGCAAGGCGAAGATCACCGTTTCGGGATGCGCCGTCGATTGCGGTCACTCATCTATGCACGATTTGGGGTTCGTCGCTACCGAGCAGGAGGGACGTCACGGTTTTCGCGTCAAGGTGGGGGGAGGACTCGGAGCACAGCCTCGTCCCGCCGTGGAGGTGCTCTCCTTCGTGACCGAGGAACAGCTCCCGGCTGTGGTGGAGACCTTTGCTCGACTGCATCAGCGCTATTCGGATCGTGGCAATCGCAACGGCTCGCGCATTAAGTTCGCGGTCAAGCGCTTCGGCGCGGAGAAATTTACCGCTCTGTTCGCCGAGGAATTCGAGCGGATAAAGGATCTGCCGCAGCGACCTCAGGATCCTCTGGCCTGGCGGACCCCTACGGAAAGCGTCGCTATTCATCGCGCTCCGGTGGGCGTCGTTCCCGCCCATGATGGGACCAAGGCGGTGGTGGTGTCGGTGCCGCTGGGGCTGTTGTCCTCGGAGCAGATGGACACTCTGGCCGACTTGGCCGAGGCCAACGGTGTTGCGGAACTGCGCGCCACGCGGGATCAGAACATCGCCTTTATTGGTCTGTCCTCGCCCGAGGCGGTGGAGCGTATTACCCGTGGCGTTACATCCATCGGCTTGGAGGTTCCGGCCTCGCCAGAAGACACGCCCGATGTGATCTCTTGCCCCGGTACCACCACTTGTCGCATCGGTATTACCAATTCCCAGAGCTTTGCTCGTCAGGTTCTTGACGATGCCCGTACCGATTCCACGGCAAAAGGGGTTTCGGTGCATGTTTCCGGATGTCAGAACTCGTGCGGTTTGCATCAGGTGGCGGATTTTGGCCTCCACGGGATGGCGAAGAAGATCAACGGGCAAACGGCACCCCACTACCAGATCCACCTCGGTGGTGATGCGCGCTGTGGCGCGTTGGGCTTGCTTGGCCCGATCGTTCCCGCCAAGAGTGCCCCTCAAGCGGTGGCTTTGCTGCGCCACGCTTTTGCCGCCGATGGGAAGTCGTCGGGGGAGAGCGTGCGGGACTGGGCGACTCGTCTGGGGCGGGGAGGGCTGTCGGCTCTGTTGGCTCCCCTGGAGCAAAACCCCGGAGAGGACGTTTTCGTCGATTGGGGCGAGTCGGCGTTATTTCCTGGTGCGCCTCAAGTCGCCACGCCCGGCGTTCCCTCCTTCACCCTGGAGGAGCTTTATGCGGAGTTGGCGGATGATGGTCTGATCTCCATGGATCGGGCTCTGGCCGTGGGGCATGTGGAGCAAGCGCGCGCCGCGGGCGTGATCGCGATCACCTATGCCGCCCGGTATGCGCTGCAAGTCGAAGGCATTGCCACCACCGATGCTCAGTCTGCCGAGGAGGTGATCGCCGCTGCGGGATCACTCCCGGCGGAGATCTTGGCGCTTCGCACTTCTTCCGAGGCAGTTTTCCGCGAAGCGGTGGCGTCGTTGCTCCTTCGCGTGGTTTGGGCCGGGGTAGAAGGGGACGACGAATGACCCTTGATCCGGTTTGCCTTTACGGCGCCCTGGAGGGAACAGCGCTGATCGCCGCTCTTCACCAGGCTTTCCCGGGGCGGGTGGCGGCGTTGTCCTCGTTCGGGGCGGAGTCGGCGGTATTGCTCGATTTGGTGGCGCAGGTGGATCGTGCCTTGCCGGTCCTTTTCCTCGACACCGACGAGTTGTTCGATGAAACCCAGGCTTACCGTCTGCATCTCCAGCATCATCTGGGGCTCAAGGATGTGCGGGTGATCCGACCCGACAAGGGGGATCTGGCCGAGGCCGAAGGGCTTTGGCGTACCGACGCCGATCGCTGTTGCACGCTGCGCAAGGTCTGGCCGCTGGCGCAAGCCACCCTTGGCCTCGCGGCGGTGATCGATGGACGCAAGCGGTCTCACGGTGCCGAACGCGCCGATCTTGGCACGGTGGAGCAGGTGGAGGGCCTCCTCAAGGCGAGTCCTCTTGCCCGGTGGTCCGAGGCGGATATCGAACGTGCCTTCGTGGAGCGAGGCCTGCCGCGCCATCCTCTTGTGGCACAGGGCTACCGTTCCATCGGCTGCTTCCCCTGTACGCGCGCCATTGCGGCGGGAGAATCGCCTCGAGCAGGTCGCTGGGCGGGAAGCAATAAGACGGAGTGCGGGATCCACCGCCCTGGTTCAACCTCTTTGTAAGATTTATGGAGTTTCTCGTGGATTATCTCGACTCTTTGGAAAGCGAATCCGTTTACATCCTCCGCGAGGCCTTCAATCGGCTGGACAAGATCGCCATGCTGTGGTCGGTGGGGAAGGATTCCAACGTCATGCTTTGGTTGGCGCGAAAGGCCTTCTTCGGGCATGTTCCCTTCCCGGTGATTCACGTGGATACCAGCTACAAACTCCCCGAGATGATCACTTTCCGGGATCGGATCGCTGCGGCATGGAAGCTTCCCCTCATCATTGGGGGCAACAAAGCGGCGCTGGCCGACGGCATGGGGCCGGAGCGAGGCCACATCACCTGCTGCACCGCCCTCAAGACGGACGGGTTGAAGCAAGTTCTGTCCGAGCACGGCTTCAACGGCGTCATCGCGGGTATCCGTCGCGACGAGCAAGGCACGCGGGCCAAGGAGCGCGTCTTCAGTCCGCGCAACGAACAAGCCGAGTGGGATGTGGCCAATCAACCGCCGGAATTCTGGGGGCAGTTCAAGACGGATTTTGCGCCGGGAACACACTTGCGCATTCATCCTCTGCTGTCGTGGACCGAGCTGGATGTGTGGCGTTACATCGAACGCGAGGGGATTCCTGTGGTGGATCTCTATTTTTCCAAAAACGGCAAGCGTTATCGCTCCCTGGGGTGCGCGCCTTGCACGGGAGCCATTGCCTCGACGGCCTCCACGGTGGCAGAGATTATCGAGGAGTTGGAAAATGGTACCGGCTCGGAGCGGGCGGGGCGGGCTCAGGATCGGGCCTCCGAGGACGCTTTCGAGCGGCTACGGGCCAACGGATACATGTAACGGCGAGAGTTCGGGCACACCCTCTCCAGTCTTTTCAGGTCCAGTTTTTCAGGTTAAGGAAACGAAGGCACTATGACGACGGATAAAACGCCACTCCATTTGGTCGTGGTGGGCCATGTGGATCACGGAAAGTCCACCCTGGTGGGCCGTATTCTGCACGAGACTGGTGCGTTGGCCGACGGTGTGGTGGAGGCCCTGCGGGAGGCCTCCATCAAGCGCGGAATGCCGTTCGAGTGGGCTTTCGCCATGGATGCCCTCCAGGCGGAGCGGGATCAAGGGATCACTATTGATACGACCAGGCTCCGCTTCCATTCGGGGCAGAGGCCGGTGGTGATCATTGATGCGCCCGGGCACAAGGAGTTCCTGAAAAACATGATCACCGGAGCCGCCGCCGCCGAGGCCGCCGTTCTCGTGATCGACGCAGCCGAGGGCGTGCGCGAGCAATCGCGTCGGCATGGTTATCTCCTGCGCTTGTTGGGAATGACGCGCATCGCCGTCGCGGTCAACAAGATGGACCTCGTCGACTGGAGCGAAAAGCGCTTCCGCGAGGTCGAAGCAGAGGTTCGTGGATACCTCGAAAGCATCGGCCTTGCCCCCACGGAGGTGATTCCCCTGTCGGCACGAGGCGGCGATAACGTCCGTGAGCGCTCTTCCGCGGCCCCATGGTACCACGGACCCACCTTGATCGAAGCGTTGGATGCTTTCGAGCTTCCCGCCGCTCACGAGTTGCCTCTGCGATTGCCGATCCAAGATATCTATAAGTTCGACAGTCGCCGCATTGTTGCCGGGCGCATCGAAAGCGGACGCCTCAAAACGGGCGATCGGCTGGTGTTCTCGCCCTCGGGGAAATCGGCACGGGTCACCAGTTTGGAGGGGTGGGCTGGAAACAACGTCGCCATCGTCTCCGCCGGAGCCGGGCGCTCCGTGGGGGTGACCCTTGATGAGGACATTTTCCTGGAGCGGGGGCAGGTGGCCCATTTGGCGGATTCGAGTCCGCTTCGCTCCAACGAAATCCAGGCGCGCATCTTTTGGCTGGGGCGTTCTCCTTTGGTGGTGGGAGCGACATTGAAGCTGAAACTCGCCACCGCAGAGCATCGGGTTACCGTTTCCGCCATCGAACGCATCGTCGATGTGGAGGATCTCAAAAATCATCCCGGTGAGTCCGTTGCTCCCAATGCCGTGGCCGAGGTGCGGCTGAAGTCCCGCTCTACCATGGCGTTTGACGCTTTCTCCAGCAATCCGCGCCTGGGGCGTTTTGTGCTGGTGGAGGGATATGATATCGTCGGTGGTGGAATCATCGCCGATGCCCTCGTCGGACAAGATATCGTCGCCGTCTCCCACCGCGTTGAACCCCAGGCCCGAGCCGCTGCCAATGGGCATCGGGGGGGAATCCTCTGGCTGACGGGCCTCTCCGGGGCCGGAAAATCCACCATCGCCATGGAAGCCGAACGACAACTCTTCCTCAAAGGGTGGCAAGTGACCGTGCTGGACGGAGATAATGTGCGGCACGGACTGTGCGCCGATCTTGGCTTCTCTGAAGCCGAAAGAAGCGAAAATATCCGTCGAGCCGGAGAAGTCGCTCACCTGTTTGCCCAGGCCGGAGTGTTGACGCTTGCCGCCTTCATCAGTCCGACTCGTGTTGATCGAGCCCGAGTCCGGGCTATCGCTCCCGACGCCTTCCACGAAGTCCACGTTAAGGCTCCCGTGGAAATCTGCGAGGAACGCGACCCCAAGGGGCTCTATCGGCGTGCCCGAGAGGGGGAAATCCTTCAATTCACAGGGATCTCCGCTCCGTATGAGGCACCAGAGGAGGCGGAATTGATCCTCGATACGGAAGCCCTCTCTGTGGAGGAAGCTGTCGCCGAGATCGTGCGGTATGCGGAAACCTCGTTCGGACAAGGAATCCACCAGTGGATCCATACAAGGGCAGAGGGATTGCGGGAAGTGGCAGGGGGAGGGGGGATCTAACAGCGTTCCTTGGCGATGAAAGAGAAGGGGGTCCGGGGCATCGCCG
>JAVBJO010000148.1:0-8992 GCA_031546925.1 Rhodospirillaceae bacterium | reverse complement strand
TGGGCTTACGCCCTGGTCAGGGGCGCCGCCCCCGCCACCCCCGCAAGGGCCACAGGCCCTTGTCCCGCTCCCGAAAAAGCCACATCTCCCAGATTGCATCTCAGGAGATTTCCCATGCCTCACACGATTATCTCCGCCATTTCCGCCATGGCGGGAGCCTCTGCCCCCCTGGAAACAGCGGGCAGTTTGGCCCACCCCCAGCGCCCCGTGATCGCTCTTTCGCGGGATTACGGCTCGGGCGGGGATATCATTGCGGCCCGTTTGGCTCAACGTCTTGGCGTTCCCTTGTGCGACGAGCAAGTTCTCGCTGAAGTTGCAGTTCGCCTCAAGAACAACCCTTCTGTGGTGAAGGTCCTGGAGGATGGAATTGGCAAAGCCGCCGACACTTGGCTTTACCGTTTTTTTTCCCGCTCGGATTTGAATCAAGATGCCTATCGAGACACTTTGGTGCGGGTGGTTCTTGGCTTAGGTCGGGTTGGGGGCGTGATTGTGGGCCGAGGCGCTCATTTGATTTTGGCCGAGGCCTGCGCCCTAAGGGTCCGGGTAACGGGCTCGCTCGAGATTTGTGCCCGGCGCATGGCGGACCGCGGCCATGGGACGTATGACTCCCAACTGAAGGTCGCCAAGGAGACGAATCTCCGCCGTGCTGGCTTCATCACCGCACTGTTCCATACCCCCTCCGCCTGGGATACGGATCGTTTCGACGTCACGGTCAACACGGATCGGATGAAGGATTGGGAGGACGTGGTGGAGATGTTACTGGGCATGTCCACGGCGATTCACGCAGGCCGCGTTTTGGAGCCAGAGTCCTCTCAAGGGCATTACTCCCCATGAGACCCTTTCTCTGCGGGGGTTTCGGCGCTAGATGGAAGGGATGGTTGCACCTTTTTCTCTTCCCTCTGCGCCGGCCAAGGATCTCCGTCATTTGATGGGGATCGCGGTGGTTCTGGAGCGAGAGGCCGCTCGGCGGTATCTCTCCCTGGCGACGGCCGTCGAGGCACACGGTGGTGGCGACGAGCTTTCCCTCTTGTTCCGCGAGTTGGCGCAGATGGAAACCGGCCACGAGCGCGAGCTTCTCACCCGCGCCGCCTCAGTTGGTTTCGATGCGGACATTCCGGTTCCAGACGATCCCCCGGAGACCTTCGACGAGGATGGGTCTCGGGCCGGGGTGGAGCTGATGACTCCCTACCACGCCCTCGCCATCGCCATTCGCAACGAGGAGCGGGCTTTTGCCTTCTATTCCTACTTCTCTGCCATTGCCACCGACGACGAAGTGAAGACCACCGCTGCCGGCTTGGCGCGCGAGGAGTTAGGGCATGTCGCCCGGCTCCGCGCCTTCCGGCGAAGAGTCTATCAAAAAGATCGCCCCCAAGGCCTCTCTGACCGCGTGGCCGAGGCCACCTCTCCCGCTGGGTTGGAAACGGTGTTTGCGGGTCTGGCGACGGGGTCCGCCGGATTGTGTCGGGGCGTCATGGCCACCCTAGAGCAATCTGGCGACCACGCGGGCGCCCTTCTGGTCAGCCAAGCGGTGAGCATGGTGGAGCGGTGGGAGCGCCCCGATAGCCGTCTCGCCCCCACCGCGACGGTCTCCTCCGCCCGAGCGGCGGGGTTGCTGGAGCTGGGCTCCTTGACGAGGCTGGGAGCCATCAAGCTCGCCGTCCGCGACGCAGAGGAAACCGTCGAGGTACTCCTGGCCGTTGCCGACTCGGTCAACAATGATCGGGTGGTGGCGCGAGCGCAGACTCTGGCCGAGCAAACTCTGACTCGCCTGACCGTCCTGCGGGCGCCCCTCAACGATCCCTCCCTGGGACGGCCCCTGGGACGACCATCGTGATATCGCGCCTGCTCTTGGCGGGAGTTCTCGTGATAGGTCTCTCCGCGCCCTTGCTGGCGCAGAATGCCCCTCCTGCGGTTCAACTTCAGGATCTTGATCAACGCCAACGTCAGGCGCTTGTGGCGCTCACCACCCAAGTCATCCAAGCCCGCCGCGTGGGCGGTCTGGCAGAACTCGCCGCAGCCGACCCTGCCCTGCGCCGCTTAGGCGAATCCATCGTTGCCACCAGTGGCGATATTGCTTGGTTTCTGGAACGCTCGGTAACGAGCGGCCTCCCCTCTCCCCCTTCATCCGGGCAAGAGGAAATCACCCGTCTTGAAGAGCTCGCGCGCGGGGATGCGGCAACGCTTCGGGCAGGTCTGCTGGGATGGGTCGAGGGGCACTATCCCGAGATCATCCGCAACATCGAGTTCCTGGGCAATGAGACCCCCGGCTTCGCCCCCCTTGCAGAGAGCGTGCTGGCGCGGTTGCGCGAACAGCTCTCCACCGCCCAAGGCCTGCGAGGAGCACAATGAGCTTAGGAAGTCCCACCATGCGGATCATCTTTTTCACGCTGCTGCTTTTCGCCCTCGTCTTTCCCTTCTCGGCACGGGCGGTGGAGCACACCATCGTACAGTGGAAAAAAACCCGTCAGTGCGAGATTGTGCTACGCGAACCCCCTTGGGGCAATCACTGGACGGTTCTCAGCACCCATACCTCGCGCACCGAGGCCGAACGCCAACTGGCGAAAGACAGGAAACTTCGGCTGTGCCCCGCCTCGAAATCAGGGCGTGAAACGAGGGCTGTGGCTCCGCCTCCTCCCCCCACGGCGAAGAAGCGCGTGAGAACCTCACCCTAGAGAGGGTTCGGCCTGGGAGTGAAGCCGATACAGGCGTGGATCCTTTAAGGCCAGGATGGATATCATCTTAAAGGCGGTACGATCACCGACTTTGGTAAGACGAGCGTGGGTAATGCCTTCGGCATCCGGAACCAACTCGCGAACCTCCCAGACAGAGGTCGAATCCACAGGCTGATATCGTTGTCCGGCAAGAACTTCACGTCGCGCCATAGAGCATTCTCCTTGGGAAAAGCCTCATGAGGGGGGGGCTGTTACCGCAAAAACTGCACACCTAGAGCATAATGCCCTTATTCGGTGTGACCTGCGGCACGGGAGAGGAGATTATGCGGTGCTTCCGGGTCGAATGTCCAGAGCGATCCTGATCAAGACACTCGTGCCAGACAAAGCTGGTCACGCAACAGCGCCAGCAGCCGCTGTCCATTGGCCGGTTTATAGAGGATCGGCACGCCACAAGCAGCAGCCTCGCGCTGGGTTTGGGCATCGCGGTTCCCGGTCACAAGAATCCCCGGCAAATCGGCACCAAAGGCATCACGCAGAGCGGTAATAGCCTGGGTTCCGGTGCACCCATTCGCCAGACTGTAATCCGACAGGACGATCTGGGGCCTTTGGTTCAAGCGTTCCAGGCAATCCAAGACCTCTCGGGCAGAGGGCGCACTGACAACTCGGTAGCCACCCATGTCTTCCAGCAACATCTGATAGCCCAACCGAATCATTTCCTCGTCCTCAATGACGGCAATCAGGGGAGGAAGCGCAGACAGCCTCATTCTTGTTTCCTTTCGCAACCTGGTCGCAACCTGAAATCCTTTCGCAAACCAGGATATTCCCCAGCCTTTGGGAGAGGAGCCTAAAGGAGAATAATGTTCCCGCAAAGGGGAAAGGGATATTCTTCGAAGGGCATAAAATCCCTATGCGCTTAGTATGGTTTAGACCAATAAGCAATTATCCTTCCGAGATGTTGATGGTTCCCCTAAGGGGGCAAACGGCGGTATAACCTCCCCTGGATTTGCTGACAGAGGGGATCAAGGTGTATCGGCGCGATCTTAAGCGCATGTTGACCAAATCTCCAAATGCCTTCCTGGAAAAAACGTGGGTCCAGGCAAGCATCGTTGTCGGTGTGCTCGGTCTTGGCGTGGGAATCGGCGTCAGTCTCGGAAATGTCTTTGCCCAGGCAAGTGCCCCTGGAAGCATGGAAGCCAAGGCTCACCAGACTTGGGAGCAGGCCGAGATGGCTCTACCTCAGCCGGAAAAGAGCCTCATCCCCGAGAGTCCGCCTGCGCCAAAAGAGGAGCCGCCGCCCTTGGTCAAGGCGTCCTTGCCGACGCCCTCTCTGCCAGAGCCGGAAGAACCTCCGCCCCTCGTGGTGGAGGCCGCAGTGTCACGACCGGGTCCCCCTCCACCGGTGTCGATGACTTTGGCGACCATGATTCCCCCGCAGCCGCCAGGAACGGAAAAATCGCCAGCGTGGTTACGCAATGCGGTGGCGTCCCCGCCCGTGATGGGGCGGCCCATGATTGCCATCGTAATCGACGATCTGGGAGTTGATCGGAAACGAAGCGAGCGAGCCTCAAGGCTGCCTGGACCTCTGACTCTGGCCTGGATGACCTACGCGAACGACCTGCCGCATCTGACCCAGGCGGCGCGGGCGCAGGGACACGAGCTGATCATTCACGTCCCCATGCAGCCCTTGAGCTCCACCAATCCCGGCCCGGATGTCCTGGAAGTAGGCCTCTCCACGGAGGAAATTCGCAGGCGCCTGCTCTGGGGCCTCAGCCGCTTCGAGGGATACGTCGGAATCAACAACCACATGGGATCGAAATTCACCGGCAATACCGCTGGCATGCAAGTGGTGCTCCAAGAACTGAAAAATCGGGGGCTGCTGTTTCTGGACTCCGTCACCACGGAAAAAAGCGTCGCTCCAGAGTTGGCTCGGAACTTGGATCTGCCCTTCGCGGTGCGGAATATTTTCCTGGATAACGAACAAAGTGTCCCGGTCATCCTGGGGCAACTGGCACGAGCCGAGGCCCATGCTCGCAAGTATGGCAGCGCCATCGCCATTGGACATCCCCATGATACCACCATTGAGGCCCTCTCTCAGTGGCTCCCCACCCTGCCCGGGAAAGGATTTGTCCTGGTGCCTTTGACCACGATTGTGAAGGCAGGCCAGAATACGGGCCACAATACGGGGAAGGTCATTCCAGCGAAGACCATCCCCTAGCCGGGAAGCAGGGGGGCCGGGAAGCAGGGGGAGAGACTTTGATTCCCCGCTCTTTTCTCTTGACATTCTCCCGGTCTTTCGTGTCCCCTGGATGCCCCTTTTTCAGCTTTCAATAAAGGAAGAATCCGATGGCATTCTTGCGTTTCCTCCCCCTCCTGGCCGTTGCGTTCGCCTTAAGTGTGGGCACAGCCTATGCGTGTGGCGAAGGTTCCTCCTCGCAGCATCAAAGCAGCAAGGTGGAAAAGCCGGCCCCTTCTCCTGACTCTTCCAAGACGATTAAGAAGTAAAAAGAACAGGCAAGACGTAAAAAAAAACGGGGTGGAAAAATCCACCCCGTTTTTTTCTTACATCCGGTTTTAGTGAACTTTTTTCCAGATCTGTACCTTCAGCGCATACATCAACGCAGTCAGCACGCCCAGAAAAACCATGACCTTGACGCCCATGGACTTGCGTTGGTCCAGTTCGGGTTCAGCGGCCCAGTTCAGGAAGGTGACGACATCCGAGATCGCCTGTTCCTTGCTGACCTTGGTTTTATCCTCATAGACCATCTCGCCGGATATCGGTTCTGGCATACCGATAGCGAAGCCAGGAAAGTACGGATTGTAGCTCTTCCCCTCGGGGATGACGACAGGCTTGTGGTCCGCGTCAACCAGATGCTCAGGAGTCGGAACGTAGCCCATGAGCAACGAGTAGACATAGTTCGGCCCCCCAGCACGAGCCTTGTTCATCAAGGACAGGTCCGGCGGCACCATCTGGTAGAGCGTCATGGCGCTGGCATCGTCCATGTTACTGGCGATCCGGTCCGACGGCAGGCCTTTGCGCATGACCACCTTACCATCTACGATGGTGAGAGGGGTCTCGGGAACTTCCCGTTGCGCAGCCATCGCCTTGATCTCATCTTCACTCAGGCCGACAGCGGAGAGGTTGCGATAGGCAACCAGCCGCAATCCATGACAATTGGCGCAGACATCGCGATAGGTCTGGAAGCCGCGCTTCAGGGCCACGGGATCGTGTTTGCCGAAGACGCCTTCCCAGGAGAAGCCTGGCTTCAGCAATTCCACACCACTCGAAGCCAGGGCGGGGCCGCTGGCACCGGTCAGACCGGTCAGAACCAGCGCGGTCAGGATCAGCTTACGCATTATGCCTTCTCCATGGACTTAGCGTTGGTGGCGGCACCGGTTCCCCTTGACAATACGGGAGCGGAGATACTGGCCGGAACCGGCTTCGTCTTCTCGAATTTCCCCAACAAGGGCATAATCACCAAGAAGTGAGCGAAGTAGTAAAGGGTGGCGATTTGCGACATCCACACGTAGTTCCCTTCGGCGGGTTTGGCACCCAGGTAGCCCAGGAACAAGCAATTGATGACGAACAGCCAAAAGACCTGCTTGTAGATGGGCCTAAACTTCGCCGAACGCACCTTCGAGGTGTCCAACCAAGGGAGGAAAAACAGAACGATGATCGCCGAGAACATGGTGATCACGCCCAACAACTTGTGAGGCACGGCGCGGAGGATCGCGTAGAAGGGCAGGTAATACCACTCTGGCACGATATGCGCAGGCGTCGCCATGGGGTTGGCGGGAATGTAGTTGTCGGGTTCGCCGAAGAAGTTGGGAGCCCAGAACACGAAGGCCATGTAGACCATCATGAAGACGCCAATCCCGAACAAATCCTTGATAGTGAAGTAAGGATGGAAGGGAATGGAGTCGGCCGGGGTCTTCATCTCGACGCCCAGGGGATTGTTCGACTTCACCGTGTGCAGCGCCCACAAGTGGACCACAACCAAGGCGAAAATCACGAACGGCAGCAGGTAGTGGAGCGAGAAGAAGCGATTCAGCGTGGGATTATCCACCGAGAACCCGCCCCACAGTAGCGTGACGACATCGCCACCGACTACGGGAATGGCGGAGAACAACTTGGTGATGACGGTTGCGCCCCACAGGGACATCTGTCCCCAAGGCAGCACGTAGCCCAAGAACCCCGTTGCCATCATGGCCAGATAAATCAGCAGGCCGATCCACCACAAAATCTCACGCGGAGACTTATAGGAACCGTAATAAAGGTTCCGGAAGATGTGGATGTAGACGAGCAAGAAGAACATGGATGCGCCGTTAGCGTGCAGATAACGCAACAACCACCCATAGTTCACATCGCGCATGATGCGTTCGACAGAATTGAACGCCAGTGAAGTATGCGGAGTGTAGTTCATCGCCAAGAAAATGCCGGTCAACAGCATGATCACGAGAACGAATAAAGCCAGAGATCCGAAATTCCACCAATAATTCAAATTTTTTGGCGTCGGATATTTGGTGGCGGAGTGCTCCATCAAGGAGAAGATGGGCAGCCGATCTTCGATCCAATTCAGCACTTTATTGTTTGATTGAAAGCCGCTCATGTCCGATCCCTTATCCGATCTGCACGATGTTGGCATCTTTGAAGACGTAATCCGGTTTTTCCAGGTTCTGCGGTGCAGGACCTTTGCGGATTCGACCCGACGTATCGTAATGCGACCCATGACAGGGACAGAACCAGCCCCCGAACTCACCCCGGGGTTCACCGGCCTTCTGACCTTGAGGGACACACCCCAGATGCGTACACACCCCCACCAGGATCAGCCATTCCGGCTTGACCACACGGTCAGCATCCTTCTGCTGATCGGGCATGGAGGTCGTGTCGTCCTTCTGAGCCGTCGCGATTTCCTCTGGCGTGCGATGGCGAATGAAAACGGGCTTACCGCGCCAAAGCACGGTAATCGCCCCCCCGGCTGGAATCGAGGAAATGTCCACCTCGGTGGAGGAAAGTGCAAGGGTATCGGCGGCTGGGTTCATGCTGTGCACGAACGGCCAGAGCGCGATACCGGTTCCAACCACACCGACGGCGGAGGTCGCATACAGCAGGAAATCCCGCCGCGTTTGTCCATCCGTCGGCGAGGGCTGGGCATGTGGTGCCGTATCAGCCATATCTCTTAACCTCTATGTTGATCCGCAGAAGCCCTCCTATTAACCACATTGGCTAGCGGGTTTCAACAGCCGATTGGGCTTTAATTCTGGCCTTTCCCGGCTTGTTTTACCCTTAAAACAGGTATAGACACCACGCCGGAGACAACGATACCACATGCCTCGTCCGAGCCTTGCCTTATACCAACCCGACATCCCCCAGAACACGGGAGCGATCCTTCGGCTCGCCGCTTGCTTGCACTTTGCCGTAGAGATTATCGAGCCTTGTGGCTTCCTTTGGGACGAGAAGAAGATGCGCCGCGTGGGAATGGATTATCTGGATCTGGCCCAGGTACGCCGCCATTCCTCGTGGGAGATCTTTCAAGATTCCCCCCAGCGCCAAGGTCGACGCCTGGTTCTGTTGACCACCGCCGGCGCTGAGCGGTTGGATGACTTCCGCTTTACCCCAAGTGATATTCTCTTGGCGGGACGAGAAAGTGCTGGCGTCCCCGAGACCATCGCCGCCGCCGTCGATCAGAGGATCCGCATTCCCATGACTTTGGGAGCACGCTCGCTGAATGTCGCCATGGCCTGTGCCATCGTCATGGCCGAGGCACTCCGCCAAACCCAGGGTTTCCCCAACGAACTTTGAGGGGCGGCGGTGTTGTGCTCGCGCTTTTTAGCGTCCCACCGCCCTCTATCCGGAGTATCTGCTTTTGAAACGACGATCCGAGGGGTAAGCTGAGCGTACAGTCCTCGCTTCCTTGACACGCGGAGATCCCCCAATGCCGTTTCTTCGAAAATCTTCCGATGGGGTGGAAACGCGCGTCAAACAACGCCGCAACCGAATGGCCGGGCTGTGGGCGGCGGAGTTGCTCGGCTTGATCGGACAGGCCGCTCAGGACTACGCTCGGGAGGTGACTTATGCCCACGAGGATGCCAGCGATGACGAAGAAAGAGTCACCCAACGTCTCGCAACCGACCTCCACGGGCGCGTCACTATTCACGAAATCCGCGAAAAACTAGCCCACCTTATCCACGAGGCGCGGCGCCAGTTGTCTCATGATGATAAGGACTCACCGGGGCGATAACCTCTGGGGTGCAGGGGCGCAAGCCCCAGGAACCCACAGGACAAAACCCGGGGCGGAGACAACCCAACAAAGTGATCCATT
>JAVBJO010000075.1:0-3429 GCA_031546925.1 Rhodospirillaceae bacterium | reverse complement strand
GGGGGCAGCGCCCCGGACCAGGGCGCTGCCCCCGACACCCTTAGCTCCGGGGCGAAAGCCCCTTGACCCCTTCGCTATTTCCGCTAGGTTCACGCCATCATGACGACCGTCTACCACATCTGCCGCAGCGACGAATGGAGCAACGCTCAAGCCTCTGGGGTTTATACGGGCTCCTCCCAAGACCACCCCGACGGCTTCATCCACTTTTCCACCCAGGAAACTGTGGCAGAAAGCGCCGCGACCCACCGTGCGGGGCAGACCAACCTGGTCCTTCTCGCGGTAGAATCCGAACCCCTGGGCGAGGCCCTGAAGTGGGAGAAATCCCGCAGCGGTCGTTTGTTCCCCCATCTGTATGCGTCACTTCCCCTCACCGCTGTGCTTTGGGCGCAGGTGCTTCCTCTTGACCCGACGACGGGTTTGCATGTTTTCCCTCCCCTTTGAGGACGGTTTTTGATGACCTGCAATCTCTTTAAGACGTTTGCTGCGCCGCTGTTGTATCGCTTTTCTCCTGAGACGGCGCATGGGATGGCGATTCAGGCGCTTTCGGTCTCCCGAGCGGTGCCGTTTCCGCCCCCCGTGCGCTCGCCTGTGTTGGAGTCAACGGTGTGGGGCTTGCGTTTTCCCAATCCCGTTGGTCTGGCCGCTGGGTTCGACAAGAATGCCGAGGTTCCCGATGCGCTGCTCCGTCTGGGGTTTGGCTTCGTGGAGATTGGCTCCGTCACGCCGCGGCCTCAGCCGGGCAATCCTCAGCCTCGGATGTTTCGTTTGGCAGAGGACCGGGCGGTGATCAACCGTATGGGGTTCAATAACCAGGGATTGGACGCGGTGGCCGGTCGCCTCCGAGCACGGGCTCGCGGCACGGGATTGGTGGGGGCCAACCTGGGCAAGAACAAGGACACCGAGGATGCCGCTGCGGATTATGAATTGGGCGCCGCCCGCTTGGCCCCCTTGGCGGATTATGTGGTGATCAATGTATCCTCGCCGAACACGCCGGGGTTGCGTGCCCTTCAGGGGCGCGGGCCGTTGGAGACCTTGGTGAGACGAACCCGCGCCGCTCTGCCGGAAGGCAAGCGTCCGCCTCTGCTCTTAAAAATCGCGCCGGATCTCGCCGATGAGGATCTGGTGGATATTGCCGAGGTGGCTCTGGCGGGGGATCTGGATGGGTTGATCGTCTCGAACACCACGCTGGCGCGGCCGGAGAGCCTCGCCTCAATCCATGCCAAGGAAAGCGGTGGACTGTCCGGAGCGCCCTTGTTCGAGGCCTCTACCGCCATGTTGCGCCGAGTCTGGACCCTCACCAAAGGACAGCTTCCCCTGGTGGGCGTGGGGGGGATTGCTTCGGGAGCGGACGCTTATACCAAAATTCGCGCCGGAGCCTCCTTGGTGCAGCTTTATTCGGCCCTGGTGTACGAAGGACCGGGATTGGTTCGCCAGATCAATCGGGATCTGATCGATTTGTTGCGACGTGACGGCTTTGCCTCGGTGGCCGAGGCCGTCGGAGCCGATCATCAAGGAGCCTCAACCCCATGACTCGTCGCATCCGTGGTTTGTCGGAAGTCCCAGCTCGGGCGATGATTCTCGATCTTTGGGGGGTGATTCACGACGGGGTAACCCCTTACCCTGATGCCCATGCCACCTTGTCTGCTTTGCGGCGCTCGGGGGGCAAGACGGTTCTCTTGTCCAATGCGCCGCGTCGGTCAGAGGCGTTGATCGCGCAGTTAGAGAGTATGGGATTGGGGCGCGATCTCTATGATCACGTGCTGTCCTCGGGCGAGGCGGTTCACCAAGAATTGGCCCATCGCACCGACCCGTTTTACGCTCAGTTAGGCCGTCGCTTCCATCACATGGGGCCAGAGCGGGATCGTAACATCTTCGAAGGTCTCGATTTGGCGTGTGTCCCCATCGAGCAAGCCGACTTCATCATCAATACCGGCCCCAGTCGCTTCGAGGAAACGGTTGAGGACTACCTTCCCGTGATGGAGCAGGGGATCAAGCGCCGTCTCCCCATGATCTGCGCCAACCCCGACAAGATCGCCATCCGCCAAGGCCGCCCGGTGATTTGCGCAGGAGCCCTCGCCGAGCGCTACACTCAATTGGGTGGAGAGGTCAGCCAACGCGGTAAGCCCGATCCCGCCATCTACACCATGGCGCTGAACCTGTTGGAGGTTCCCCCCATGGATGTGGTGGCGGTGGGAGATGCCTTGCATACCGATATTAAGGGCGGCAACGACGCCGGAATACGAACCGTCTTGGTGACCCAAGGCATCCACGCTGCCGAGCTGGGGATCCTCCCCGGCGAGGAACCAGAAGAGCAAAAACTCAGGGAAACCCTGGTGCGGCACGGTGAGACGCCTTGGGCGGTTATGGCGGGATTTTGCTGGTGAATTTTCGTAAGGGAGCTGTGTTGTCATGAGCCAAGACTCCGATGTGGTCATCGTCGGTGCCGGCCCGGTGGGGCTATTCGCCATCTTCGAGTGCGGCATGGTCCGGCTGAAATGCCACGTGGTCGATGCTCTGGATACCGTGGGAGGACAATGCGCAGCCCTCTACCCCGAGAAACCCATCTTCGATATTCCAGGACACCCGCGCATCCTTGCCGAAGACTTGATCGAGCGGTTGAAAGACCAAGCAGCGCCCTTTAAACCGGTCTACCACACCGGATGCCACATGATAGATCTCGCGCGGGACGAGGGCGGGCTCTGGCGCTGCACCCTGTCGGATGGAAGCATCCTCCGCGCCCCCGCCGTCATCATCGCCGCAGGATGTGGAGCCTTTGGCCCCAACCGGCCGCCCTTAGAGGGACTCGAACAGTACGAAGGACAAGGTACCGGATGTGGCATCAACTACTTCGTCACCCGGCGCGAGGACTATCGCGGTAAAAACGTCGTCATCGCCGGCGGAGGCGATTCTGCCGTCGATTGGGCCATCTCCCTCGCAGAAGTCGCCGCAAAAGTGAGGGTGGTCCATCGCCGACCCAAATTCCGCGCTGCGCCCGAATCAGAAGCGCGGTTGAAAGCGCTCGCGGAGTCCGGCGTTATCGATTTGGTAACACCGTACCAGCTCCACGGGCTGGAGGGAGAACAGGGGCGCTTGACGGCGGTTACCGTCGCCGCTCTGACCGGAGAAGTGCGCGCTCTGAAAGCGGACGTCTTGCTGCCGTTCTTCGGCCTCGCCATGGATGTGGGGCCGATCGCGGGATGGGGCATGGACATGGACCGCAGCCTTATTCCCGTCAATCCTGCCACCATGGGAACAACCCTGCCCGGAGTCTTCGCCGTGGGCGACATTTGTGCCTATCCAGGGAAGCTCAAGCTGATCTTGTCGGGATTTGCCGAGGCGGCGCGGGCGGCGCACTCGGCCCAAGAGGTGGTGCACCCTGGAGAGGTGCTGCATTTCGAGTATTCGACCACCTCTGGGGTGCCGACCTGA
>JAVBJO010000033.1:0-6200 GCA_031546925.1 Rhodospirillaceae bacterium | reverse complement strand
AGCTCCCGCATCCTAGGGGGGCTGGCCGACTCCATGGGGCTGCCGCCCCATACCCCGCCCGGAGCGATGCCCCGGACCCCCTTCTTTTTTACCGCAAGGGGGCGTGCCAGACGGTATAATCTCCTTTTGACGACCCTTTCTACGCGAGTGACGATGAATACCCCCTATCGTATCTGTTCCGGCTCCCCCACTCCCTTGGGAGCCACTTGGGATGGCGCTGGTGTCAACTTTGCCCTGTTTTCCGCTCATGCCGAAAAGGTCGAGTTGTGTTTGTTCGATCAAGCCTCGCGAGAGCTGGTGCGTCTCCCCTTGCCCGAACATACCGACGAGGTTTGGCACGGCTACCTCCCCGGGGCGCGTCCCGGGTTGCTCTATGGCTACAGGGTTCATGGCCCCTTCGACCCCATGCACGGGCATCGTTTCAATCCCAGTAAGCTGCTGCTCGATCCCTATGCCAAGGCGCTCAGTGGACCACTGATTTGGTCGGATACCCACTTCTCCTTTAAGCTGCATTCGCCGCGTCAAGATCTCGCCATCGACCGGCGCGACAACGCGCGGTACATGCCAAAGGGACGAGTCATCGAAACCGCCTTTACCTGGGGCAATGAGCGCCGTCCCCAGGTGGCTTGGCCCGATACCATCCTCCAGGAAATCCATGTTCGCGGCTTTTCCATGAATCATCCCGACGTGCCGCGCCAATATCGCGGGACACTGTTGGGACTGATTCAGCCGAAGATGATCGAGCATCTCGTCAAGCTGGGCATCACCACCATTGAACTGTTGCCCGTTCAGGCCTCGGTGGATGAGCGTCATTTGACAGACAGAGGGTTGCGGAATTATTGGGGGTACAATCCTCTGAATTATTTCGCCGTCGATCCCAGATATTACACCACCAATCCCCTCGGCGACTTTAAAACCATGGTCCAATGCCTGCACAACGCGGGCATCGAGGTCATTTTGGATGTGGTTTACAATCATACCGCCGAAGGCAATCATCTTGGCCCCACGTTAAGCTTCAAAGGTATCGACAACGCCAGTTATTACCGCTTGGTACCGGGACAGGCCCATTGGTACGAAAATTTCTCCGGATGCGGAAATACCCTGGATCTCAGTCATCCCCGCGTGTTGCAGATGGTGATGGATTCCTTGCGCTACTGGGTCGAGGAAATGCACGTGGATGGGTTCCGCTTCGATCTTGCCGCCGCTCTGGCGCGGGAGAAAAGCGGCTTTAGCGAACGGGCGAGCTTCCTTGACGCCATGTGCCAAGATCCCGTCCTCGCCAAAGTTAAGAAGATCGCCGAACCCTGGGATACCGGTGGCGATGGATATCGGTTGGGGCGGTTTCCTCCCGGTTGGACCGAGTGGAATGGACGTTATCGGGATACGGTGCGTCGCTTCTGGCGTGGCGATGGCGGCATGATTGGGGATTTGGCCTCGCGGTTAACGGGGTCGTCGGATCTGTTCGGATGGGGCGGCAGGAGACCGTGGGCCAGCCTTAATTTCGTCACCTGCCACGATGGCTTTACGCTGAACGACTTGGTATCCTATGAGTATAAGAGAAATAAAGATAACGGAGAGGACAATCGAGACGGGAGCAACGATAACCACTCCTGGAATTGCGGCATTGAGGGGGCGACGGAAAACCCCAAGACAAACCTGTTGCGACGGCAGCAAATGCGCAATCTTATGGCGACGCTGTTACTTTCCCAAGGGGTACCGATGCTTTTGGGGGGCGACGAATTAATGCACTCCCAGAATGGCAACAACAATGCCTATTGCCAGGATAATGACCTGAGTTGGTTGAACTGGGAAAACATTGATCCCGAAATGCTGGACTTTGTCCGCAATATGGTTCACTTCCGCAAGGAGCATCCCATCTTCCGCCGCCCTCGCTTTTTCCAAGGTCAGCGTATGGCCGACAGCTTGGTGAAAGACATCACCTGGCTCACCCCCGAAGGTGGCGAAATGACCGGCGCCGATTGGGGTCTGCCCTATGCGCGGTCGTTAGCCTTCGTTCTGGGTGGAGGAGCTTGTGCCGGAGATTCTCCCGGCGGTGCCATCGCCGCGCCCCCGGAAGACGAGACTTTCATGGTCATTCTGAACGCCTATTCCGAGACGATCCCCTATACCCTCCCCCCCGCCGGTCTGGGAGAAAGTTGGCAAATCGCCCTGGATACCACCCATCCACGGTCGGTAGGACGCGGGGAGGTGTTCGCCGCAGGCGGGCATTTCCCGGCAAAAGCGCACTCTTTAACCGTATTGATGAGTTGCGAAAATCCTGTCAAGGGCAAAATCCAACCAACACAGGATACGGAACGGTAGTTTTCCGTTGACAATAGGTGGTGATTTTCTCCTAACCTGCTAGAGTCAAAAGAGCGTACCCCCCCGGGAGAGGGAAATATGGTAAAGGCCCCCAAGCGTCGTGTGTCTCGGCTTATTTTACGGCTCATGCTGCTCGTTGGGGTCGTGGTCCTTGTTCTCGGAACGGTGATCGTGGCGCTAGCGGCCTATATGCTTCGACAAGAGGCAAAGGTCACCGCCCAAGAGCGCATTGAGACCAATATGAAGGTCGCGTGGGAGACGCTCCGGCAGAAAGGAACCACCTTTCGACTCCAGAATGGGCAACTGTTTCTCGGCGATCATCTCCTCAACAACGATACCGAGATCGTCGATACCGTCACCCGGGTGGTGGGTGGAACTTGTACGATTTTCGCCGCTGATGTCCGCATCTCGACCAATGTTATGAAAGCGGATGGGGTTCAGGTCATCGGTACTCCGTTGGCACCGGGGCCGGTTTACGAGACCATCTTTACCAACAAACGCCCCTTCCGGGGAGAAGCCGATGTCCTGGGCGTGGCAACCATGGCGGGCTATGATCCTATTTTGGATGCCTCTGGGACGGTGATCGGCGTCCTTTACGTAGGCATGAAGATGGACGATTTCCTTTCGGCCGCCGATGAAACGCTGAAGCGCATCCTCTTGACTACGGGGATCGTGCTGCTTTTGGTCAGTGTCCTGTTTTACCTGCTCGCCCGACGAAGCCTCGCCCGCAAGCAAGAGGAAGAGGAGCAACACGAAGAAGAGCGATGGGCCGGGCGGAAGGATGAAATCTCCCTCGCGAATGCGTTGGAGCGCGAGAGGCTGGAGGTCTATATCAGCAGTACGGCTCGTGCCCTCTCGGCCGAAAATATTTTTACGCCGGCTGCCCGGCCCGTCAGCGCTCTCCAGGAAGGTCCCCTTGTCTCAAGCGCCGCCGCTGAGCAACTTTCTATGCAGTCCGACAACCTTTCCCGCGAGGTGGAGCACTTCCACGACGTCATCAAGGTGGGCGGAGACCGCCGCCAGTTCGAGCGGCACGACTGCCATCTTCCCGCTACCGTTCAGGCTGGAGAGCAGAAGGAGACGACCGTGGTGGTCAACATCTCGGCTTCGGGAGCGCGTCTTACCTCGCCTTCGAGCCTCTCTCCCGGGGAATCTGTAGAGCTGACCATTGAGGGCTGGAGCACCATCAAGGCCCGCATCGTCAGCAGTGACGGTGGGGTGACCCGCCTTCAGTTCTTGATCCTGCGTTACAGCGATTGGCGGGCGTGGATGGATCGTAACCAGAAAGTTGTTTGAGCGGGTCACGGACCCTTGACCCCTTCTTCCCCAAGCGGCACCGTTACCTTTACCGTAGTCCCGCTCTCGCCAGGAAACCCCGTAAACAGCGCCCGGATCAAAGACGGCATGACCCGAGCGATTTCCCGTCGTGAATCATCGGCGATGGCTCGTCCCTCAAACACTCTTCGCCCGCCTTCGGAGATATCCACCTCGACCCACTTCGGATAGGTCGTCATGCTGCGGGTTTCCCAAGAGGGGAAGGGATCGCCGAAGGGAATCCCGACGCCGATTCCGCTCCAGCTTCTTCCGCCCCATCCACCACTACCATAGCCGAATCCTCCATACATGGACGGGCTTTGCCAGGTAACGGTATTGGGTTGCCCGGTCCCCCAGCGCAGGGCAATTTTGTTCTGAGCCGCCCCTTGTCCGGGTGGAACGGCTCTCCATCCCTGGCTTTGCAGCGCATTGGCGACGTGAGAGGCGTAGGTATCAAACTCTAGACTCCCGATTTGATTTTGCTCGGGAACGATGGTGAAACTTTTGCCTCCCGCAGGGGGCGGCGGGGTATGGAAGCGCGTAACTTCGGCTTGAACAACGGGCGTGGTGCAACCAGAGAGACTGAGAACAGTGAGGAGTAAGATGAACCCGGAGCGGATCATGACAAACCTCTCTTACGAAGGATTGGTTGCACCGAAGATGTGGTGTGCTCTTTTTTCAAAGGCGGCGACCATGAGTTTTACGGCTTCGTTAAACAGCGTCCCAATAACCGCTTGCAGTATTTTCGAGCGAAATTCAAAATCCACATAAAAATCAATCGTGGTGCCACCGTTTTCGTTTGGAGCGAAGATCCAGTGGTTGTTCAGGCGTTTAAAGGGGCCTTCGGTATAAAGAACATCGATTCGTCCCTCTGGGCGATTCAAGATGACTTTTGAGGTGTAGCGCTCTCGGACGAGTTTAAACCCGATGATCAGATCCGCGAAGAAAGCATTTTCCTCGCGGCGACGGATCCGGGCACCGATGCACCACGGGAGAAATTCCGGGTATTTTTCCACATCCGCCACCAGGTCGAACAGTTGCTCTGGACGATAGGGAAGCGTTTTCCGCTCGGCATGGGTGGGCATGAAGCTACCCTTGGCTGGCGGTGAGGCGCGCTTGGCGCAGAGCTTCAAAATCCCGGTCGGCGTGGTGGGATGAGCGCGTCAGTGGCGAGGCTGCCACCATCAAGAATCCCTTGGCCTTGGCTGTGGTTTTATAGTCTTCAAACTCCTCGGGCGGGACGAAGCGATCCACCGCAGCATGCTTGGGCGTTGGTTGGAGATACTGTCCAATGGTCAGAAAATCAACATTTGCCGCCCGCATATCGTCCATGACTTGCAGCACCTCGGCCCGCGTTTCGCCCAGGCCAACCATCATGCCCGACTTGGTAAAGGTGGTGGAATCCAACATCTTCACCCGCTGCAATAGGCTGAGAGAGGTGAAATATCGCGCCCCCGGACGGATGGTGGGATAGAGCCGTGGGACGGTCTCAAGATTGTGGTTGAAGACGTCGGGCTTGGCGGCGGCAACGGCTTCCACCGCCCCGGGTTTGTCGCGGAAATCCGGGGTGAGGATCTCGATGCTACATCCACTATCGAGAGCGCGAATCTGAGCGATACAGGCGACAAACTGAGCCGCACCGCCATCGGGGAGATCATCTCGATCCACGGATGTGATCACCACATGACGCAGCCCCATGGCCTTGACGCTTTCGGCCAACCGCTCGGGCTCCGCCGCGTCAAGCAGGCCGGGCTTGCCGGTTCGGACGTTGCAGAAGGCACAAGCGCGCGTGCAGATATCGCCCAGAATCATGAAGGTGGCATGACGATGTTTCCAGCACTCGCCAATGTTGGGGCAAGCGGCTTCCTCGCAAACCGTGTGCAGCTTTTTCTCCCGCATCAGGCGACGAATTTCGTCCGCCTCTTGGGAGGTGGGAGCCTTGACCCGAATCCAATCGGGCTTGGCCGGAGAGGGATTGTCGGCACGTCCGATTTTCTCGGGATGCCGGATGGGAGGAGTATCACTCATAAAGGGGGATATTGACCGTCAGCCTCGAAGGGTCAAGAAAAATCGCCGTAGGGAACTCTGGTTCGGTCTCCAATGTTTGAGGCTCCAGGGAGGATGTCTCATGACACAATCATCATCCAGTGAAACCTCGTCACCCACCAGCGTCGTATCCCAGGCCTTGGAGGGACTGAATTTTCCGTGTGATCGAACCCGTGTGGTGGATTTCGCTCGCCGTCATCACGCCGATACCGCCGTTATCGCCGCGTTAAAAACCATCCCCGACCGTCAGTATGCCGATCAAAACGATGTGGTGATGGATTTGCGACGCTCTCAGGCTCCCCTGCCTCCACCAGAGCCTCCCGATCATCAGGAGGTCTTTCAGAACCCTCCACCGCTTTCCTTGTCCGGCCAGGAGACCCAGCGCGAGATCTTGGTGGTTCCGTGGTTGCTTCCCATGCAACTGTGGTGGGAGATGTGGCGTATGTTTTGGGGGAGATAATCCCGTTTGGAATGACCCCAAGCGATGAAAGAAAAGGGGGTCCGGGGCAATGGCCCCG
>JAVBJO010000192.1:0-16989 GCA_031546925.1 Rhodospirillaceae bacterium | reverse complement strand
AGCCCACACCCCAGCCAACCACCCCGACCCCCCCACAAAAAACCCCCGAGGGTTTCGGGGGTTTTTTGTTGGGGGGTCGGGGTGGTTGGCTGGGGTGTGGGCTTACGCCCTCGTCAGGGGCGCCGCCCCCGACACCCTTAGCTCAGGGTCAGAGACCCTTGACCTCTTCAGTAATGAACCCATCCAGCTGCCGCGTCCAAAGCCGCGCATAACGCCCTCCCCGAGCCAAAAGCTGGGCATGGCTCCCCTCCTCCTCAATGCTACCGTTTTCCAGATAAAGGATGCGGTCCATGCGATTGACGGTACTCAGCCGGTGAGCAATGGCAATGACGGTCCTGCCTTCAAACAGCTGCCAAAGCGCCTCCCGGATCGCATGCTCGGTTTCAGAATCGAGCGCCGAGGTTGCCTCATCCAAAACCAGCAACCGCGCCTTTTTCAAAAAAGCACGTGCGATGGCGATACGTTGGCGTTCACCTCCGGAGAGACGCACCCCTCGTTCCCCGACGATGGACTGGTAGCCCTGGGGCCGCGCCATGATAAAACCGTGACAATGGGCCAGACCAGCAGCCTCGACCACTTCGTCCTCGGAGGCCTGTGAGCGGGCATAGCCGATATTATCGGCGATGCTGCGATGGAAGAGGCCAGGGTCTTGCGGTACCTCGGCAACAGCTTGGTTCAGGGAGGACAAGCTGACAGTGGCAATATCTTGTCCATCAATGAGGATCTGCCCGGATTGAGGCTCAAAGTGCCGCCGCAACATTCGGATCAGAGTACTTTTCCCGGCTCCTGACGGCCCTACCAGCCCGACTTTTTCCCCCGGACGGATCGAGAGATTGAAATTCTGGAACACGCGAGATCCATCACGATGAGCGAAGGCGATGTTTTGGAAGCGAATCGCCCCTGCCGTGACCTGAAGCGTAGGAGCCTCGGGGAGATCGGGATTGGCGTGAGGGATCAAGATCACATCAAGGGCGCTATGGAGAACGCCGAATTGATCGAAAAAATCGATCGCACGAGTACACAATCCCCAGACGTTATTGCCAATGATGGCCCCCAGGGAGATCACCATGACGAGTTCACCAACCCCCATACTTCCGCTCACGGTTTTGTGGACGGCCAAAGCGGTGAAGGCGAATTGAAACAAGAGCAAGCCGGTATAAAGCACGGCAGCGAAAATTAAAATAAACCAGCGCAGTTTTTTCGCCGCATTCATTTCCTTGCCCAAGGCCTGAGCCACACGGATACATTCAAACGGCCCTTGAGCAAAGGCTCGGACAATATCGGCATTGGTCACCACATCAACGATGACACCGGTACAGGTGGAGATTTCATCGGAGAGAACACGCGAAAGCGCCAAGCAGCGTCGCGCCAAAAACACCGAGACAACCACCGTCGGCAGGGTCCATCCGATCAGTAAGAGAGGAAACATCCAAGATTCCCCCGCTGACAAAGAGACTCCAATCACCATTGCTAAAATTAAACGTAAAACATCGTTCGAGAGAATGGCAAGTAAGGTAACAGAAGCTTCTCCCGCCTGACGTATTTTCTGCCCAAGTTTGCCTGCGAAATTGTTTTGGAGGAAGTCTGGACTGTGCTCCAGCAGATAGGTAAACAACAACGACTGCACTTCGAGCTTAAGGATCGGAGAGGTCAGAGCATCCACCCAATCGCGGAGACGATTGCACGCCGCCGAACTCAACCAAGCGGCACCAATCAAAAGCAGAGGAGTCCAGACCTCGGGTCTCCAACCGACAGCATCGCCTCCGGCTTGCAGGGCTTTAATGAGATCCCGCAGCAGGAGAGGCTCGAAACTATGCAAGCCGATACCGCCAAGGGTGGCAAGCAGGAGCAGAAGCACCCTCCCCCGATAGCGCAGCCACAACACCTGCCACAAAAACCGAGGCGCACGATTCGGGAGGACTCCGCCGTTAAAATCGCGGAAATGTAGAAAATGGGGAGCGTGATCAGAGAGCATGCCATGCCCTAACAGGAACCAGAGATCGTGCACCGACTCTAGAGCGGTTTTCCCTCACCATCAAAGAGATACTGCGCCCCACAAAATTCACAAACCACGGACAACTGACCGCTCTCATCCCGCAGAGAGGCCATCTCCTCGGGTGGAAGGGAGGACAGGGCATCGGAGACCTTAGCTTCCGAGCAACGACACTGGGCGATCAAGGCCTTGGGCTCCCACACCAGAAGGGCCTCAGCATGGAACAACCGGTGCAACAGACGTTCTGGTGCAAGATTGCTGTCGAGCAGTTCGTCCCGCGTAATGCTCCCCTGAAGAATCACCGCAGTCCGCCAGCTCTCCAGGGCGCTTTCCGCCGTTAGAATCGGTGCACCAGGTTGATCGCCCGGCATCCGCTGGATCATTAAGGCCGAAGCGCACCACGCGCCATCGCCCTCAATACCGGGGGCAGAAGAAGCCACAACCACATTGGTATCCAGCTGCTGTGATTGAACAAAGTAGTGATTGACGCACTCCGCCAAGGTGGGGCCGCAAAGCTCCACGATTCCCTGATAGCGCCTCGTGTTCGGCCCTTGATCGACGGTGAAGGAGAGCACCCCCTTCCCCAACAGCGCCAAAAGGTCAACAGAGGTCAGGGAGGCCAAGTCGGCCTCTGGGTTGAATCGGGCGTATCCTCGCAGATGGCCCTCGCTGGTGACATCGACGACCAGCAGAGAGACGGGGCCGTCCCCTTTCACCTGAAGGGTAAAAATCCCATCATATTTGAGCGATGCTGCCAGCACCGTTGTTAAGCCCAAGGTTTCCGCCAGCAAGAGGGCCACGACGGGAGGATAAGTCTGCTGACCTAGAATCTCGTCCAAGACAGAGGTCAGACGAACGAACCGGCCTCGCACGGCACCGTTGTTGGTTTGGAACGGAAAAAGCAGATTGCTCATGCCCCAAAGCACCAACTCAAAATTCCCTTTTGAACGTGCAAACGGTTCTCCGCCTGGTCCCACACGACGGAGTGAGGTCCATCCATGATTTCATCCGTCACCTCTTCGTTGCGATGAGCGGGCAGGCAGTGCATGAACAGCACATCCTCTGCTGCCTTCTTCATCAGCGCCGCGTTGATCTGGTAAGGCCCGAGCATCGCACGTCGCTCGCCTTCCTGGTTCCCCATGGAGACCCAGGTATCGGTCATAACCAAATGAGCACCAGCGACGGCGGCTTCGGGGTCGGTGGTCACGGTGACCTTGCCCCCTTGGGCAGCAGCCCAATCCAACACCCATGGAGAGGGACGAAGCGACTCTGGACAGGCCAGACGCATCTCGAATCCGAAGTAAGCCGAGGCCTGAATCCAACTGGCCGCAACGTTGTTTCCGTCCCCACTCCAAGCGACGACTTTCCCCTTCAGACTCCCGCGATGCTCCTTGAAGGTCATGATGTCGGCCATGACCTGGCATGGATGAGTCGCATCGGTCAGGCCGTTGATGACCGGGACCAAGGCATGCTCGGCCAAATCCACCAATTTGTGCGGATTGTCGGTGCGAATCATGATCGCATCCACATAACGCGACAACACCCGAGCGGTATCCGCAATGGTTTCCCCGCGCCCCAGCTGCGTATCATTGCGGGTAAGAACGATGGTCTCCCCCCCCAATTGCTTCATGCCGACCTCGAACGAGACTCGAGTCCGGGTCGAGGGCTTTTCGAAGATCATGGCCAACGTGCGCCCTTGTAGGGGCCGGGCCTTCCCATCCGGCGGAGTCCCCCCCTTATAGGCGGCGCTGAGCGCCAGGATATGACGCAGTGTCTTCGCGTCAAAAGCGTCAAGATCCAAGAAATGCCGGGGCTGCCCAACCGAAGAAGCTCCGACCGGGGAAAAAACTGGAGTGGCAGTCATGATGGCATTACCTCGGAAAAAGTCTTGGACAGAATGGCGATGGCTTCGTCGATTTCAGCCTCGCCAATGATAAGAGGCGGCAACAACCGAACAACATTATCGCCAGCACCCACGGTCAGCAATCCATTGGCCAAAAGTGCGGATTGAAGTTCCGTGTTGGGAAGCCGGCACTTCAGACCCAGCATCATTCCCAAGCCACGAACAGACTCGATCACAGAGGAGAAACGAGCACAAAGCTGCTCTAACCGCTCGCGCAAAAGGGCACTCTGGTGCGCCACCGTTTCGAGGAACCCAGGGGTCAACATCACATCCAGCACCGCCTCTGCTGCGGCCATGGCCAAGGGATTGCCGCCGAAAGTCGAACCATGGCTCCCCGCAGTCATCCCCACCGCCGCCCGAGCCGTCGCCAAGCACGCTCCCACAGGGAAGCCGCCGCCGAGTCCTTTGGCCACCGACATGATATCCGGGTCAACCCCCGCCTGCTGGGAGGCGAAAAATGTCCCCGTCCGCCCCATTCCGGTCTGAACTTCGTCGAAAATCAACAGCAGGCCGAACTCGTCGGCGGCCGCACGCAAACCGCGTAAATACGCGGGGTCAGCGGGAACAACGCCGCTCTCCCCTTGCACGGGCTCCACCAGAATAGCGGCAGTGTCCTCGGCAATGGCAGCCCGCAGAGCATTCAGATTCCCAAATGGTACATGATCGAAGCCCTCGACCCGAGGCCCGAATCCCTTCAGATGCTTCTCTTGCCCCCCGGCGGCAATGGTCGCCAGAGTCCGGCCATGAAACGCATTGTCCGCACAGAGAATGCGATGCCGACCAGGATGCCCCGTCTCGGACTGGAATTTCCGGGCCATCTTCACCGCGCACTCATTGGCTTCCGCCCCAGAGTTGCAGAAAAACACCGTATCGGCAAAGGTCTGCTCCACCAAACGCCGAGCCACCCGCTCTTGACCGGAAACCCGATACAAATTCGAAGTATGCCAAAGCAATCCAACCTGTCGCTGCAAAGCTTCCACCAACCGGGGATGGCAATGCCCCAACGCGGTAACGGCCACACCCGAACCGAAATCCAGATAGCGGCGTCCATCCGCCGTCCACAAATAGGCTCCATCACCTTTTTCAAAGGCGATATCCGCTCGGGCATAGACGGGCATGACCATTGGAACCACGGGACTTAAGTCTCCACGATAAGGAAAAAGAAAGGGGCGACTATCCGCGCGTTTACCAAGAAAGTCAACAAGAAGGCTCTGAGAGATACAAAGAAGTGATGAAAGAAAGAAGGGTCTGGGATGTCCATCCCAGGCGGGGTATGGGGCGGCAGCCCCTGGCGCAAGCCCATGTCCCTGAGAGGTTCAGCAAGCCACCAATGCCGCGACCACGTCTCTTCCCTCTGCCATCAAAACGTTATAGGTCCGACACGCCGCCCCCGTATCCATTGCCTCAACGACCATCCCAGCGCCCCGCAGCGCGTCGCGCACGTCTTGCGCTACACCTTCCATCTTCCGCCCACACCCGAGCAACACCAGTGCCGGGCGGGGCTCTTCCTCCTGGAGCATACGAAGACTCTCCAGGGTGAGGTCTCCGATCCCCCGAACCTCCCAAACCACGGTTTTAGAGGGCAGGACGATGATGGATCCTTCGTAGCGCACGCCAGACACGGTAAACCCCATATCTCCGTATCCGGTGATCACCTGAGCCGTTGCGCTGACAAAGGGCGTAACATCCATGAGGTTTTCTCCTTAGAAGGTTTAGGGTGCTACCTTTCCGGCATCGACGACGTTCTTGTCTCCGCCGCGCAGATTGAGATGAATCATTCCGGTTAAGGCGACGAAGATGGAAGAGTAGGTTCCGATAATCAGCCCCCATAGCATCGCGATGGAGAATCCGCGCAAGACATCTCCGCCGAAGATCAGGAGGGTTACAACGGTGATAAAAACAGTCGCAACAGTAAGCAAGGTCCGTGCGAGGGTTTCGTTGACCGAGAGATTCAACAGGTCATACATCGGCATTGTTTTATATTTGCGCAAGTTCTCTCGGACACGATCATAGATAACAACGGTATCGTTGATGGAATATCCGGCAATGGTGAGGATTGCGGCGACACTGGTGAGATTGAACTCCAACCCGGTGAGGGAAAAGAGGCCAAAAGTCCCAATAACATCATGAAAAGTTGCCGCCAAAGCGCCAACGCCGAATTGCCACTCAAAACGGAACCAGACATAGCCGGCAATGGCAAGGATAGCCAGGGCGACGGCCAAGGCACCATCTCGTTTTAGCTCGTCCCCCACTTTGGGGCCAACGGCTTCAACGCTGGGATATTCGTACCCTGCCCCGAGAGCTTCTTTGATTTTACTCAGAGCGACGGTGTGCGTTTCGTCTCCTTCCTGGCGTTGAACGCGGATGGTGACATCCCTGCCGGTGCTGCCGAAAGCTTGGAGAGACACCTCTCCCAGGGAGATTTTTTCCAAGACGGTGCGCATGTGCGCGACATCGGCAGCGGCTTGAGTGGCCCGCACTTCGATAGAAATTCCACCAGAGAAATCAACACCATAGTTGAGACCCTTGGTGAGAAGGGACACGATGCTGACCGCCAGCACGATGGCGGTCAGAATATAGCCAGGAATCCGCATGGCAACAAAATCGAAGGTGGGAACTTTCTGGAACAAGCGAGAATAAAAACGCATGACGAACCTCGGGGAAAGGAAAAAGCGGCGGGGGTTGGATCAAAGGGGCAAGGTTTTGGGCCGTCTCCACTTCACCCACAGGGCAACCATCAAACGCGTCACCATGATCGCGGTGAACATTGAGGTCAGCAGTCCCAGAATTAAGGTCACGGCGAAACCCTTCACGGGACCTCCACCAAGCCAGAATAACAGAGCCGCCGCCGCCAGGGTGGTCAAGTTCGCGTCCAGGATGGTTCCAAAAGCACGCTCGAATCCGGCTTGGATACTGCTCAACAGCGAGCGCCCGGCGTGGGCTTCCTCGCGCATGCGCTCATAAATGAGAACGTTGGCATCAACCGCCATGCCCATGGTGAGCACCACACCCGCGATTCCGGGAAGAGTCAGGGTTGCTCCCAAAGCCGACAACAAGGCCAACAGCAGCACCAAGTTCAACACCAGCGCCACGTCCGCCAGCAGACCCAAGGTACCGTAAATCACGATCATGAAGATGACCACCAGGGCCAAGGCGAGGGCGCAGGCCAGGGCTCCGGCACGGATGGAATCCGCCCCCAGATCCGGCCCCACCGTGCGCTCTTCCTGAACCTTGAGGGGAGCGGGTAACGCGCCTGCGCGCAGCAACAAGGCGAGATCGTCGGCCTGCTTGATATCCGGCTGACCCGAGATGGTTCCGGCTCCGCCCAGAATGGGTTCCTGGATCTGCGGGGCGGAAATGACTTTGCCATCAAGCACGATGGCCAGACGCTTCTTCACGTTGGCCCGCGTGGTTTCACCGAATTTTCGTGCCCCCACCGAGGAAAATTTGAAGGCCACCAAAGGTCTAGAGTTTCTGTCGTCGCGGGTCACATGGGCATCGATCAGCAAATCACCGCCCACCTCGACCCGTTTCTTGACCACGTAATGGGTGGGCAACCCCGCTCCTCTCTCGGTCGCGGGCAAGAGCATAGCACCAACGGGCAGCCCACCACTGGCAGCCTGCTCTGGCGACACCCCCTCTTCCACCAGATGAAAGGTCAGACGCGCCGTCTTGCCCAACAAGGCCTTGATGCGATCAGGATCCTTTACGCCGGGCAACTGGACCTCGATCCGCTTCTCGCCCTGACGCTGAATCGAGGGCTCGCGCGTTCCCAACTCATCAATGCGACGCCGCACGATTTCGATGGATTGGTCCACGGCGGCAATGGTGCGCTTGCGCAACGCCACCTCGGAATAACGCAAGGTGACGAATCCATCCTGATTCATGGAAAACTCGGCGTCTCGATCCAAGTTGCGCAAGTCGCCTTGGATCCGCTCTCGGTCTTGGGGATCCAGAATCTGCGTCGTTACTGTATCGCGACCCAAAAACTGGATTTCCGAATAGCTGACTTTCTCCTTCCGCAAGGTGATGCGAAGGGATTCAGCCAAACCCGCCACGTAATCCTTGACCACGTAGTCGCTATCGACCTCAAGCAGGAGACGGGAGCCTCCCTGAAGATCCAATCCCAAACTGACCGGCTGCAACCGTCTCGGTAGCGTATCGGTAATCTCCCGAGGGAAAAAATTGGGCGCTGACCAGATGAAACCGGCCAACGAAACGATGATCACCAGGATGATCTTCCATTTGGGAAAGTGAAGCATATCCGTCCCATTGTCAGGAGAAAGTCAAGCCAAAACCAGTGGCTCTATTTATCTTTTGTCTTGTCCGTGTTTTCCACAGGCTTTGCATCAGAAATTGGTTCTGATTTATTCAGAACCTGCTCGACACTGCCTCGAAGAACGCGAATGCGAACATTGTCCGCAATTTCTATGGTCAGTTCTTTTTCGTCATTGACCTTGGTGACGACACCAAAAATTCCTCCGGCGGTGATGACCTTATCGCCCCGGCGTAACTGTTCGATCATCGCGCGGTGTTGCTTCTGCTGCTTCTGCCGAGGCCGAATCAGCAACATGTAAATCACCAGGAAAATCAGGAGATACGGAACAACGACCCCGACTTCCGGAGGCAATCCGCCCAGAGAGGGAGCCGCAGCTGTGGCCGTTTGAGCAAACGCCGACGATATGAACATGGATGACACTCTCCTGCCTTAAAGGAATCCCATTTGAGTGGGCGGACTATAGCGGCCTCTCCACCAGATGCAAACACTAACGATCCCTGTCTTTAGCGGGCCAGCCCTGTCTTTAACGGGCCGGTGGTGGGCCCTGCAACTCCGCCAAAACGTCTTCCAGCCCTTTTCGCCAATCCGGCGGCTCGATCCCCCACTCTTCCTTCAGACGATCACACGCCAGTTCGGAGTTCATCGGACGACGCGCCGGGGTAGGATAATCCACCGTGGCAATGGGGTTAACCCGTGGGCGACGCCCCAAGGACAACTCAGCCTTAGCGAAAATCTCCTCGGCAAACCGATACCAGGTTACCGCCGGCGTTCCCGAAAAATGGAAAGTGCCCCAGGCCGGCTGTCCCTCCTCCACGCGCAGGGCCTCCCCCACGCGCAGGGCCAAGGTCAACAGGGCCTCGGCAATGGCGGCAGCGGGAGTTGGGCCTCCTCGCTGATCATTCACCACACCGAGCTCATCCTTTTGTCCGGCCAAGCGTAACATGGTTTTAACGAAATTCTTGCCTTGAGCGCCAAAAACCCACGACGTCCGTAGGATGATATGGGACGATAAAACCTCGCGAACAGCGCGCTCGCCTGCCTCCTTCGTGACCCCGTAAACCCCAAGAGGAGCCACAGGATCCTCCTCTCCGTAGGCTCCTGCCTTGGAGCCGTCAAACACGTAATCCGTGGAAATATGAAAGAGCGCAGTACCAAGAGTGGCGCACTCCTGAGCCATAATCGCCGGAGCATCGCGATTGATCGCCAGGGCCAAATCCGGTTGGGACTCCGCCAAATCCACATTGGTATAGGCTGCGGCGTTGATCACCAGAACAGGAGCCGTCCGCCTTATTATGGCGCTGACGGCTTGGAGGTCGGTTAAATCCACCTCGGCCCGGGTCACGGGGACAAGACGCCACTCCTTGGGGAGTTTGCTTCCCCGCAGGAGAATCTCCTTGCCCACCTGGCCATTGGCACCAAACAAGAGAACTGCCTTGGATGTTGCCATGCTCATTTCCTTCTGCTGCCTCAAGACGCTGGGCGCTTAAGGATAAAGGGGGTCAAGGGTCCCTGACCCTTGACCCCCTTTATCCTCAAGCGCACGCCTCAGGTCAAGAGGCACCCTCTTGCTGCATTTCCCGCAAGAGAAAATCACGAAACACCGTAATCCGTCTCGAATGACGCAATTCCTCTGGGTAAACAAAATACGCGACAATTTCAGGCCGCTCCAGATTTTGAAGAATATGAATCAGTCCTTCTGTTTCTGCCTTCATGTAATCTGGCAGAGCTGCAATCCCTATCCCCGCCTTTATTGCTTGGCAAATACCATAAATATTATTAATTTCGATAGCTGGCTTTCTTTGCTCTATCAAAGGAGCACCTGCATCCAATAACCAATTCACATTGCATTGAAGCAAACAAAAGCGAGAATCCCCACTATAGATAATAATCCGGTGTTTATCAAGATCTTGTATTGTCTTTGGTTCTCCATATTCTTGAATATAGGATGGAGAGGCGTAAATGTTGTAGCGCATGGTGATCAAATGCCGCTGAACCAAATCCGATTGTCGCGGTGATGCCATTTGAATAGCCACATCGGCCTCCCGCATGGAGAGGTCCAACTCTCCATCGGTAAGCAGCACGGTCAATTCGATATCGGGATAGAGATCCTGAAAGGCTTTCAGGCGAGGGATCAGCCACAACGAGCCAAAGGCGACCGTGGTGGTGATCTTCAGCGGCCCTTGTGCCCGCTCCCGGCTTTCGCACAAGAGGGCCTCGGTCATGGCCAGCTTGGAAAAAATCTCTCGCGCGGTCTTATAAAGGAGTTCGCCCTGTTCGGTTAGAATCAGACCCCGGGCGTGGCGATGAAACAGAGGCAGGGCCAGACCCTCCTCAAGGGCGCTGATCTGCCGACTGATGGCCGACTGACTGAGGCTGAGGTTCTCCCCCGCGTGCGTGAAACTGCCTGCTTCGGCAACCGCATGGAAAACTCTCAGCTTATCCCAGTCCATAATATCCCCTCGCCTTTTATTTCTGTCTTGTAGCTGCGTCTACTCCGCCGCAACCTCCGCGTGATGCCCGTGTATAGCGATAAAACGCTCGGCTTCCAGGGCGGCCATGCAGCCCGTTCCCGCCGCCGTTACCGCTTGACGGTAGATTTTATCCTGAACGTCGCCGGCCGCAAATACACCGGGAATATTGGTTGCTGTCGAGCCTGGCGTGGTGCGAATATACCCTTCCCCGTCAATATCGAGCACCCCCTGGAACAAACTGGTATTGGGGTTGTGGCCGATCGCCACGAAAACGCCATCCAGAGCCAGCACCTCGGTTTCGCCCGTCTTGGTATCGCGCAAGCGCACCCCGGTCACATTGAGGGGCGATTCGGTCCCCAGGATTTCGTCGATAGCGGCATTCCACTTGACTTGCACCTTGGGGTTGGCGAACAGGCGGTCCTGCGCAATCTTTTCTGCGCGTAGGCTATCACGGCGATGGATCAGCGTCACCTTCGATGCGATCCCGGCGAGATAAATCGCCTCTTCCACCGCTGAGTTTCCTCCTCCCACCACGGCAACCGCCATGTTACGAAAGAAAAAGCCGTCACAGGTAGCGCAGGCGGATACGCCGAAGCCTTGGAATTTGCGTTCGCTTTCGATGTCCAGCCACCGCGCCGTTGCACCGGTGCAAATAACCAGCGTCTCACCGATATAGGTATCGCCGGACTCCCCCACGGCCACGAACGGCCGCTTGGACAGATCGACCTTGAGGATACTATCTTGCAAAAACCGCGCACCCACATGCTCGGCTTGGCCTTGCATTTGCTCCATCAGCCAGGGGCCTTGGATGGCGTTGACGAAACCGGGGTAGTTCTCCACATCGGTGGTGATGGTCAATTGCCCTCCCGGCTGCGTCCCTGCAACCAGGATCGGCTCGAGATTGGCCCGAGCGGCATAAATAGCAGCGGTGCAACCGGCGGGACCGGAGCCCAGAATCAGAACCTTTGTGCGGTAAGTGGCCATGATACTCCCCCATGGCGTATAGTATAAGGGACCGGGAGGAGACGACTCCCCTCCCGGCATTCTTCCTTGGTGGCGGAGATTAAAGCTCCTGACCGTGGGCCCCCAGGTAGCTGGCGACGCCTTCGGGGCTCGCCTTCATGCCGGACTTGCCTTTTTGCCAACCAGCGGGGCACACCTCGCCGACCTCCTCATGGAACTGGAGGGCGTCAACCAAACGCAACGCCTCATCCACATTGCGGCCCAGGGGGAGATTGTTAATGTGGGCGGACTGAACGATTCCCTGCTTGTCGATCAAGAAGGTTCCGCGCAAGGCCACCCCACCCGGAAGCAACACCCCGTAAGACCGGGCGATTTGTTTGGTCAGATCGGCCACCATGGGGAAATCGATCCCGCCCAATCCGCCCTTGTCCACCGGGGTATTTTTCCACGCCAAGTGGGTGAAGTGCGAATCCACCGAAACGGCGATGACCTTAACATTCTTCGCCTTGAACGCGTCCAAGCGATGGTTGTGAGCGAGAATCTCCGACGGGCAGACAAAGGTGAAGTCCAAGGGGTAGAAAAATACCAAGCCATAGGATCCCGCCAGATAGGACTTCAGATTGAAGGCCTGGTTGATCTGGTTGTCCGGCATGACCGCCGGAGCAGTGAAATCCGGGGCGGATTGGGTGACGATACTGGCGGAAGTGGTAATGTCGGTCATGATGCGATAGCTCCTTCGCGTTGGTTCAATCCGGGAAAAACGAAAAACGTAGGATGAATTTAGCGACTGTGGCGAATTTTCACAAGCTAGAATTATTATAAAAAATACCTTCCTGCCCAAGCCTAAGGGGGCTTAGCTGGCAAAAGGGCCTTGGGCGTTTTCTGCGTCGTTCTCCAAACGGACTCTTGGCGAAAATGCGCCGACAGGGTAATATAATTTCGCGAAACAAGGCCGTTGGTTTAAGAAACGCCGTTGCTCGTTCCTATGAGTCGTCCGTGAGTGGCAAGGTGAGTGGCATGCAGCATGTTAAGCTCGATCACATTGATCGTCGCATTTTGGCTGATCTCCAGGCCGATGGCCGCATGACGAATGTCGAGCTTTCCCGTCGGGCGGGGATTTCCGCTCCGCCTTGCCTGCGCCGCGTTCGCGCGCTTGAGGAAGGAGGCTTCATCCGAGGCTATCATGCCGACATCGACCCCCACGCCCTGGGCTTCAGCGTCATCATCTTCGCCCACGTGGGCCTGAGCAGCCAAGCCGAGGCCGATCTGCGCGCCTTTGAAAATCTGGTGGGAACCTGGTCCGAGGTTCGGGAGTGCCACATGCTGGCTGGCGAGACGGATTTTCTCTTAAAGATCGCCGCTCACGATTGGGATGGCTATCAGCGCTTCCTGACCACCAAGCTCACCGCCGCGCCAAACATCAGCCACGTCAAAAGCTCGCTGGCGATTCGGACGTCAAAACAATACCCCGGCGTTCCCATCGAGGCGGAGGCTCCTGTCGTTGAGTGATGCCCGAGAGTGATGTCCGATGCCTCTGCCCCTTGCCAAGTGATGGAAGCCAAGGGCCGCCTCTGTTGGACCCTTGACCCCATCGTTCATTGCACTGGCATTGCACTGGTGTCAGTGCACCGGGACGGCATCCTTCATCCGGGATAACTCATCCTTGATGCGTAACTTTTGGCGCTTCAAATCGCCAATGTGGTTATCATCCGGATGGGGACGACTTTCCTCCTGTTCGATGGCGGTATCCAAGGCGGCATGCTTGTTTTTCAGAGATTCAATTCTGTCTTGAAGGCTCATAGCCCTCCTCCCTCATAGCTGAGCGACCAAAGGAGTGTAAGACACCCTTCCTCTGATTTCCAGAGACGAGATGCGATTCCTCGCCTTATTGCATAGCACAAATCACATGTCATGCGCCCCTTACCCCAGAAGAAAGAGGATCAAAGTGGCAGAAGAGAAAAAAAGGCTAATCGTTGGGATCAGTGGGGCCTCTGGGGTGATTTACGGCATCCGCGCCCTGGAGATGCTGGATCGCCTGGGAATTGAGACCCATCTGATTCTCAGTCGCGCCGCCGAGCAGACCTTGCGCCACGAGACGGATTTGGCCCTGGATGCCGTTCGCGCTCGCGCCTCCTTCTGGCACCCTCCCGAGGACATCGGAGCCGCACCGGCTTCGGGGTCTTTTTCCTCCATGGGGATGATCGTGGCACCGTGCTCGATCCGCAGTCTGAGCGAGATTGCCTCAGGCGTGACCAGTTCTCTTTTGACTCGCGCTGCGGACGTGACGCTGAAAGAACAGAGGCGGCTGGTACTGATGGTGCGCGAGACCCCCCTCCACCTGGGTCATTTACGCACCATGGTGCAGGCTTCGGAGCTAGGGGCGGTCATCGCTCCGCCGGTCCCGGCCTTTTACGCTCGACCAAACGGAATAGCGGATATGGTCACCTACACCGTTGGTCGAGCCCTGGATCTCTTTGGCCTGAGGGTGGACCTGGAAGGGCGTTGGGAGGGAAATCACAAGAGTCTTCCGTAATTTCAATATGCTGCCAGATACAAGGAAAAAATTAGAGTCTCCTTCTTCCTCTGCCTCTTGCCACCCTCTTTGCACCCGGATAGAGTCCGTGAACTTCGTTGGTTGTCCCGACTGAAAGTCGGAAGCCATCATTTCAAATTTTTCGAAGGCTTGTCGTGGCGCGCGCGAATCGGGCGCTACGCGGGGGGTTTTGACGACTTTTTCGCTTGGGATTGAACCGGGCGGTTGGCAGGAAGCGGTGATGATCGACGGCGAGTGGGATATGGTAAAGGAGCGTCTGCGAGAGGAAATTGGCGACGCTGCCTATCGAAGTTGGTTGCGCCAAGTGACCCTGAAGGATGCTCGGGATGGCGAGGTAACGCTGGGCTTACCTACACGGTTCATGCGAGATTGGGTCGCGAATAATTATGGGGAGCGGATCCGCGCCTTGTGGACTGCCGAAAACGCCAGTATCCACAGTGTGGATATCATTGTGGAGGCCGCAGCGGCGGTGTTGGATTCCCCACTTCCCCCTCCTCCGGCAGAGGTGGTTTCGTCCCGTCCTCCAGCGCTGGACGGAGATGAGTTGTGTGCTCAGTTGGACCAGCGCTATACCTTTGCCAATTTCGTCGTCGGTAAACCCAACGAGTTCGCTCATGCCGCCGCCCGGCGGGTGGCGGAGGCAGAGGGGGTTCCGTTTAATCCTCTTTTCTTGTACGGAGGCGTGGGGCTGGGGAAAACCCACCTGATGCACGCCATCGCCTGGTATGTGAGAGCCAACACGCCTGCGCGGAAGGTTTTATATCTATCCGCCGAGAAATTCATGTATCGCTTCATCCGCGCCCTGCGGGGGCAGGATACCTTGTCCTTCAAAGAGCAACTTCGCTCCGTGGACGTTCTGATGATCGATGACGTGCAGTTCATCGCGGGAAAGAACGCCACCCAGGAAGAGTTTTTCCACACCTTCAACGCCTTGGTTGATCAAGGACGCCAGATCGTTATTTCCGCCGACAAGAGTCCCTCTGACCTAGAAGGTATGGAGGATCGGCTGCGATCGCGATTGAACTCTGGCCTTGTCGCCGATATTCACGCTACCACGTATGAATTGCGGTTGGGGATTCTGGCCTCCAAGGCCGATCAGATGGGCGTGGAGATTCCGCTGAAGGTCATGGAGTTCCTCAGTTACAAAATCTCCAGCAACGTTCGTGAGCTTGAAGGGGCTTTGACCCGCGTGGTGGCCCATGCTCAGTTGGTGGGACGCACCATTACCGTGGAAAGTACCCAGGAAGTCCTCCATGACCTGCTGAAAGCCTCGGATCGCCGTGTCACCATTGAGGAAATTCAGAAACGAGCCGCGGAACACTTCAATATCAAACTGGCGGAAATGTCTTCTGCGAGACGGTCAAGACAAATCGCTCGGCCTCGGCAGGTAGCGATGTACCTGGCAAAGCAGTTGACCAGCCGATCCTTACCCGAAATCGGACGCAAGTTCGGTGGAAGAGACCACACCACCGTCATGCATGCCGTGAAAAAAGTCGAGGAACTCATGGCCGCTGATCACGACTTTTCCGAAGATGTCGAATTGCTGCGCAGGACCTTACAGGGATGAGAGCAAAATTAAGCGCTGCGACCTTCCTCTGTGCTCTGCTGCTGGTGTGCCCTTCGGCTTGGGCCGGAGAAAAGGTGCTGATTCCAGAGCTGCCCGGATGGAAAGTCGTTGTCAACCTCAGTGATCCCGCCGGGGATATGCTGGAGCTGGCCCCCGAAAAGGAAGATGCTGGCAAGGGAATGCGTCGCGCGGGAGTCGTTGCGGTCCGACGACCCGGCATGACCACCGAAACGTTCATCCAAACCCTCAAGCATAAAATGGGCGATTTGTGCGAGTCTCTCGCTGTCGGTCCCGTCCACTCCCGAGATAACCTGGGTGGCGTGTTTACCGTCGCCTGTGGGCGCTATAAAAGTACAGAGATAGGAACTTTTTCCGTCTATCGGACCTTCCAGGGAGGGGAATCCTTTACCGTGGTGGATCGAACTTGGAAAGGGCCTGCTTTTGCGTTGCATCAGTTGCCGGTGGAGGCCGAGGAGATTGAGGCGTGGACGACCTTTGTTGGGGCGGCGCGACGCGTGGCACAATAGGGGATTAAATCACATGTTCCGCTTCTCTCGCTTCTTCCTTCTTCTCCTCGCCCTGATGACCAGCGCCTGCACGTATCGGGGTGGAGACATTGGCAACCCCCTCACCCGTAAAACCGAATGGTTTTCGTTTGTGGAGGGCGAGGATCTCCGATCGACCTGCCAGGCGGGAACGCCGGACCGCTATCGTGTTGTTTATAACGCACTTTATCTCCAGCAGGTCCGAATCTACGAACTGGATTCCGTTCGCCGGAACCTTCGTGTTCGTGTGACCAAGCCTGGAAATCTCGTCAATCTGAATATCAATGATCCACTCTCTCCTTGGCGAGCGGCACAAGGAGATACTCAACTTGATGCGGGAAAGTATGACAGTTTAGTCGCATCGTTCTCCGGCAGTGGGATGTTCAACCCGCCTGATGTTGGCCTTGATTTGCCCTCAAACAGTTATTTCTGGACTGCGGCGTATTGCAGGGATGGGAAATATGGATTGAGTGCTTGGAAATACCCTTCGGAGGCGTTCTCTCAATTAGCATTTCCAGGGGCGTTATTTGCCCTAGATCCCACCTCAGTTCCCGTGCGCCAGGCAGAAGAGGTGCCGTTTGATCCTCTTTATGAGGATCGAGCGCGGCGAAACGAGGTCACACAGTTTCTATTGACCTTAGGCAAAAGCGGTCTCGTCCACTGAAACAGCGTTCCTTGGCGATGAAAGAGAAGGGGGTCCGGGGCATCGCCCCG
>JAVBJO010000181.1:0-8451 GCA_031546925.1 Rhodospirillaceae bacterium | reverse complement strand
GGGGGCGCTGCCCCCCGACACCCCCCGCAAGGGCCAGGGGCCCTTGACCCCTTCTCGGACCCCCTCGGAGACAATCCGGCCATGCCCCCTGTCTTACGCCTCGCTTTTCGCGAACTCCGCGGCGGCCTCAAAGGCTTCCGCATCCTCATGGCCTGTCTCGCTCTTGGCGTTGCCGCCATTTCCGCCTCCGGTTCCCTGAAGGCCGCATTCCAGCGGACTCTGCAAGAGGACTCCCGCGCCTTGCTTGGCGGCGACATTGATCTACGCCAATCCTCGACTCCCCCCACCCCCGAGCAACGCACTTTTTTCGACACGCTTGGGATTGTCTCCGAAGGCACGGAACTCCGCGCCATGGCACGAACCCCGCAAGACCGTCGTTTGGTCGAGGTGAAGGGGGTAGACGATCGTTACCCTTTGGTTGGCACGCTCGAGCTTTCTCCGTCGCTTCCTCTCTCTCAAGCCTTGAGTCGCCAGGATGGGATTTGGGGTGCAGTGGTTGAGCCTCGTCTTCTCGAGGTTTTGTCGCTCAAGGTCGGTGACAACCTCGCGGTCGGAGACGCGACCTTTCAGATTCGCGCGGTGATCGAGAAAGAGCCCGACCGTCTTTCCGGCACCCTTTCCCTTGGCCCTCGTGTCATGATCTCGAACACGGCGAGCAAAGAGACGGGTTTGCTCCGTCCGGGCAGTTTGAATCGTTGGGCGTACCACATTGCTCTTCCTCCGGGTGGGGACGTGCAGGAGGCTCGGTCTCTTCTTTCCGCGCGTTTCCCTGAGGCAGAATGGCAGATTCGCGATAGTTCGGCTCCAGCTCCGACCATGGGGCGGATTCTGGACAGTATCGGGATGTTTTTGACCCTGGTGGGTTTGACGGCGCTCCTGGTGGGGGGCATTGGGGTGGCCAACGCGGTCAAGGCCTACATGGAGAGTCGCACGCACAGTATTGCGATTTTGAAGTCTTTGGGGGCACCGACGTCCTTGATTCTGACAGTTTATGCCGGTCTCGTGGGAGCCTTAGCCCTGGTAGGGATTTTTCTTGGTGTGGCGGTCGGCGGTTTGATTCCCTGGATCGTGACCCAGGTGGCGGGCAACAGTCTGCCCGTGGCGGCACGGTTGGGGATTTATCCTGGTCCTCTGGCGTTGGCTGCGGGATTTGGCATTTTGACCACGGTGGTCTTTTCCCTCTGGCCGTTGGCGCGCGCCAAGGCGGTTCCGGCCGCGACTTTGTTTCGGCAGAGTGCCATTCCTCTGGGAGCCCCGCCCGGGCGTGGGGTACTGCTGCTGACCTTGGTCCTGGCGATTCTTTTGGGAGGACTGACGGTTCTCACCACGGATCGCCCGTTGTTCGCGTTGGCCTTTGTGCTGAGTGCCATAGCCACGCTGGGACTGTTCCGCGGCCTCGCTTGGTTGATCTCGCGCACGGCGGCAATGGCGTCGGCCCATCGGCGCGGATGGTTGGCCTCTCCCACCGGGCGGCTGGCTTTGGCTAATCTGCACCGTCCGGGCGCCTCCACGGTGAGCGTGGTGCTCAGCCTGGGGCTGGGGTTGACGGTTCTCGTCACCATGGCGCTGGTGGAGAGCAATCTGGCACTGCAATTTGGTACACGACTACCGCAACAGGCCCCCAGCTTTTTCTTTATCGACATCCAACCCGATCAATTTTCCGCCTTCGAGCGCGCCATCCGCACGGTGGATGGCAAGGCCAACATCGAGCAAGCGCCCTCCGTGCGCGGCAGGATGAGCAGCATTAACGGACACCCATCGTCGGCCATGAAGGTATCAGAGGATGTGGCCTGGGCCGCTCGGGGCGATCGTCACTTTACCGCCCTCGCGGCTCCCCCAAAGGGAAGCCGCATCCTTGAGGGCACGTGGTGGGACAAGGACTACAGCGGCCCCCCCTTGGTCTCGGTAGAGGCCAGCGTCGCCAAGGGATTCGGCATGAAAATCGGCGATACTTTGGGTCTGAATATCCTGGGCCGGGATATCAGCGTGCAAATCGCCTCGATTCGAGAGGTGGAGTGGCTTTCGCTGGAAATCAATTTTGCCTTTGTCTTGTCGCCGCACGCCCTGGATGGTGCGCCTCATACTTGGATCGCCACGGTTCATGCCGCACCGGAGAATGAGACCAATATTGAGCGCTCTGTGACCAGTACCCTGGTGAATGTCTCGGCGATTCGCATCAAGGAGACTCTGACCACGGTGCGGCAGATGATTGGCCATGCGGATCTGGCTCTGCGCCTGGCAACCTTGGTGACGCTCACCGCTGGGGCGCTCGTGCTGGCGGGGGCCGCCCTGGCCGGACACCGCCGCCGCGTGCGCGAGGCCGTCATTTTGAAAGTTCTCGGGGCGACTCGGGCCGATCTCTGGCGCGCCTGGTTGTTGGAGTTCGGCGTTATCGGGCTTTCCACCGGGCTCTGCTCCGCCGGGATTGGGGGGCTGGCCGCATGGGCGATCCTCGTGCGGTTGAAGGCGGACTGGGTGTTCTTGCCCGGCGTGATCGCTGCGACCGTGCTGACGTGTGTGGTTGCTAGTCTTTTGGCGGGATTCGCCGGGATTTACGCCGCAATGCGGGCTAAGGCCGGGCCTGTGTTGCGAGCGGAGTAGAAAAAAGGGGGTTGCCGCCCCATACCCCGCCTGGGGCCATTGCCCCAGACCCCCTTTTCTTTCGACTCATTCCCCTGTAACAATACTGGGCATGAAAACGCATTCCCATGGCCCCGCCGCGCCTCGCCGCCTTGTCATTCTCCTTCACGGCGTTGGCGCCGATGGGGAGGATCTGCTCGCTCTGGCCCCTCATATGGAGCCGGCACTTCCCGACACGGCGTTTCTCGCTCCGGATGCGCCGTTTCCCTGCGATATGGCCCCGTTCGGCCACCAGTGGTTCACGCTTTTGGATCGCTCTCCCGAGGCGATGGCGCAGAATATCCGAGCCACCGCACCTCTGCTGGAGGCTTTTATCGATGAGGCGTTATCGTCGCGCGGCCTGACGGAGGGGGATTTGGCCTTGGTTGGGTTCAGCCAAGGGACAATGATGGCGCTTCACGTCGCACCACGTCGCGCGACCGCCTGCGCCGGGGTGGTTGGTTTTTCGGGGGCGGTGGTGGATGCGTCCTCTCTGGCTGGGGAATTGCGCTGTCGGCCTCGGACCCTTCTGATTCATGGCGCAGAGGATGACGTGGTGAATCCGGCCTGCTTGGCGCAGGCCGAACGGGATTTCTCCGCCGTCGGGATTCCGGTTCTCGCGTCCCTGCGTCCGGATCTTGGGCATTCCATTGATGGTCCTGGGCTGGACCTTGCCATCGGTTTCTTGCGGCAAGTGTTTGCCCTGGACCCGTCTTAATGCTCCTCCCATGGCTGTTGATCGCCTGAAGGTCCTGCTGCCGCTACCGCTGCCGCGTCCTTATGATTATCTGCTCCCAGAGGCGTTGAGCGGCCTCGTCGCCGTTGGGGATTTCGTGGTGGTGCCGCTTGGCCCTCGCGAGGTCATCGGGGTGGTGTGGGACGAGTCCGCTTCGGACACGCCGGGCTCGGACACGCCGGGGGAAAAGCTGAAGCCGATCCGTCGTCGCCTTGAGGCTCCGCCTCTTCCCGAGATTTCTCGTCGGTTCATTGACTGGGTGGCGCGGTATACGGTGTCGTCTCCCGGTTCGGTGCTCAAGATGGCCATGAGCGTTCCCGCCGCGTTGGAGCCTCCGGCCAGCGCCACGGCTTGGAAAGCCGAACCACCTTCTCCCACCTTCCGCCTGACCGAGCCGCGTCAACGGGTGTTGGCGCTGGCCGATGGAGTCACACCTTTGTCGGCGGCGGCACTCGCTCGACAGGCGGAGGTCAGTCCCATGGTGGTGCGCGGGCTGGTGGAGGCGGGGGTTCTCCTCCCTGTCTCGACCTTGGCGAGCGCCATCGCCTCCCTGCCGCGCCCTGATCCCGAGCATCCTGGCCCTCTCTTGTCTCTCCCCCAACGTCAAGCGGCCGACGCGAGCGTGGCCTCGGTAGGGAACGGGTTCGCGGTGATGGTGCTGGACGGGGTGACCGGCTCGGGCAAGACGGAGGTCTATTTCGAGGCCATTGCCGCCGCTCTGCGTCAAGAGCGCCAAGTCCTGGTGCTGCTGCCAGAGATTGCTCTCTCTGCCCAGTGGTTGGGGCGGTTCGAGACGCGATTTGGCGCTCCTCCGGTGGTGTGGCACTCCGACCTGGGAGCCGCAGGGCGACGAGACACCTGGCGAGCGGTGGCCTCGGGGGAAGCGCGAGTGGTGGTGGGGGCACGCTCGGCGCTCTTCCTGCCCTACCCCAACCTGGGGCTCCTGGTGGTGGACGAAGAGCACGATGGGGCCTTCAAACAAGAAGAGGGCGTCATCTATCATGCGCGGGATATGGCGGTCGTGCGCGCCCAGTTGGGGAAAATCCCCATTCTCCTGGCCTCGGCTACGCCCTCGTTGGAAACCGTCGTCAATGTCCAGGCCGGGCGTTATCAAAGCCTCGCCCTGCCCAATCGCCATGCCGGAGCCGTCCTCCCCGAGATTTCCGCCGTGGATCTGCGACAGGATAGCCCGCCGCGCGGCTTTTGGCTCTCCCCCCCCTTGGTCCAAGCCCTGGAGGAAACCTTCGCTGCCGGAGAGCAAGCGTTGCTGTTTCTTAATCGTCGAGGATATGCCCCCCTGACGCTCTGCCGCGCCTGCGGGTTCCGTCTGCGCTGCAACCGGTGCAGCGCCTGGCTGGTGGAACACCGAGGCCGGAACCGCTTGATCTGTCATCATTGTGGCTTTGATCGCGTCCTGCCCTCGCGCTGCCCCGAATGCCTGGTGGAAGACCGCTTCACCGCCTGCGGTCCCGGCATCGAACGCATCGCCGAGGAAGCCCTGCACCGCTTCCCTCAAATCCGTATGGCTGTCACTGCCTCTGATACCCTCACCGGGCCGCGCGCCGCCGCCGCCTTCGTGCAAAAGGTCACGGAACGGGAAATCGACCTGCTGGTGGGGACGCAAATCGTCGCCAAAGGCTACCACTTCCCCATGCTGACCTTGGTGGGGGTGGTGGATGCGGATCTTGGCCTCGAAGGCGGGGATCCTCGCGCCACCGAACGGACCTATCAACTGCTTTCCCAGGTGGCGGGGCGCGCCGGACGCGCCGAACGACGCGGTCGTGTCCTCCTCCAGACCTACCAACCCGAGCATCCGGTCATGGAAGCCTTGATGTCCGGTGATCGCGATGCCTTTCTCACCCGCGAGGCGGAAAGTCGCCGTCTGCTCTCCATGCCACCCTACGGACGACTGGCCGCCGTGATCATCTCCGGAGACGAGGAATCGGCCACCGACGACTTCTGCCGGAAGCTCTCGCGCTTGGCACCCCATGGTCCTGGAATTACCGTGCTCGGCCCGGCTCCGGCGGCCCTGGCCTTGCTGCGCGGGCGTCACCGGCGGAGGTTTCTGGTCAAAACAGAACGCTCGGTCAATCTCCAGGCGGTGGTCCGGCAATGGCTGGGGGAGCTATCGGCTCGGGGGGGGCTCCGCGTTCAGGTCGATATCGATCCGTATGGTTTTTTGTAAGGGGGAAGCATATCTCTTGGGGCTCCCGCCCCAAACCCCCTTTTTCTTTTATCGATGAAAAAAAAGAAGGGTCTGGGATGTAATCCCAGCCGGGGTTTGGAGCAGGAGCCCCAAGAGGCCACAAGGAGACAATACACGTTGAATGAGGAAAACATCCCTCCCGAGGAGGAAGACCACAACGGCAAGCAATTGGTGCGACGCTACCTTCTCCGGGGCCTTGTCTGCTGGGTCATTGAGATTTGTGTCGCTCTCTTTGTTGCCTTGCCGCTCTTCTTTTTTGAGAAGATAACAACAGAAGGAATGATTGTCCTTGCGCTGGGAATGACGGTTCTCTTTGCGGCCTCGTTCTATTATATTGCCAAAGCCCTGAAGGGATATGAGTCGACAATGTGCGCCAAATGCGGTGCCTTTTGCCTGATCCGCAGCGGCCAGACCCTGGAATGTCATGCCTGTGGCGACAAAAGACGGCTTGACCAAGGAGAAAGCAAGCATGGTTCCTAAAATCGAAGGCCATCTTCCCCTGGACGAACCGCTTCCGGAACGCCTGGCTCTGGAGCCTGTATTGATGCCAAAAACGCCTCTGCCGGAAACCCAAGCCCCCCTTGTGGTGACCGAAATTGTCGCTCAGGCGATCACTAAGAGACGCTGATCGCCTTTTGAGCGAGAGCATTTCTGCGGGATGCCTTGACCAATGTCAAAGCCACGGTACTACACAAGTCGGATATGTGAAACTTCAAGGTGAGGATTCCCTCACCCCGAAGTTCAGGGTGTGTCCGCAGGCGGGGGGAATATCCGCAGGCGGCTGAAAGTTTCCACCCTTTGTCCGAGGAGCGACCATGTCCGAGACACTAACGAAAGCCGCAGCTCGCAATATCTTTTTTGGCGGAACGGCATTTTTCTTCGTGGTGTTCATAGCCCTGACTGTCCATAGCGTCACCAGGGCCAACGCCATCGCCAACGCGATCCCCGTTACCGATTCGGTCGTGGCGGGGAAACACGTTTGGGAAAAGAACGCTTGCATCGATTGCCACACCCTCATGGGGGAAGGGGCGTACTTCGCTCCGGAACTCGGGAACTTCTGGATCCGCCGAGGTGGGGATAAGGATCCTAAGGCAGCCCTGGAATTTTTGAAGGGTTGGATGGCAGCCCAGCCTTCGAAGGTCGAAGGCCGCCGTCAGATGCCGCAATTCCATCTCACCGACAAACAGGTGGAAGATCTCGCCAGCTTCCTGGAATGGGCCAGCAAAGTCCCATCACACAGTGGCGTCCAATGGCCACCGAATGTGAACGGTTGAGGAAGGCGGAGAGGGTATCATGAAATACGAATCGCAAAAGGTTGCGCTGTACTACATTTATGGCGCACTTGGATTGTTTGTTGCTCAGGTCCTGTTTGGCTTGGTTCTCGGCACTATTGTCGTGATGCCAAACTTCCTGAGTGATCTTCTTCCCTTTAACATCGCTCGCATGGTCCACACCAATGCGTTGATCGTCTGGTTGTTGATGGGCTTTTTCGGGGCAAGCTACTACCTGATCCCGGAAGAGGCTGAGACCGAACTTCATAGCCCCGGACTGGCCATCATCCAGTTCTGGCTGTTCCTGGTGGGCGCGGCCGCTGCCGTCATCGGTTACATCTTCTTCCACATTCACGAGGGACGCGAGTTCCTCGAACAACCGTTGTGGATCAAGCTGGCCATCGTGGTCGTGGCGCTGATGTTCCTCTACAACGTCACCATGACCGTGCTGAAGGGTCGCAAGACCGTCATCACCCTGGTGTTGTTGATGGGTCTGTGGGGCATTGCCGTCTTCTTCCTGTTCTCGCTCTACAACCCCGGCAACCTGATCCTCGATAAGATGTTCTGGTGGTGGGTCGTTCACCTGTGGGTGGAAGGCGTGTGGGAATTGGTGATGGCGTCCATCCTCGCCTTCCTCATGATCAAGCTGACCGGCGTCGATCGGGAAGTGGTCGAGAAGTGGCTTTATGTCATCATCGGCTTGGCTCTGTTCACCGGCATCCTCGGGACTGGCCACCACTACTATTGGATCGGCACCCCCGGCTATTGGCAGTGGATCGGTTCGGTCTTCTCCACGTTGGAGGTTCTGCCCTTCTTCGCCATGGTGATCTTTAGCTTCTACATGGTGTGGATCGGCGGGCGGCAGCATCCCAACCGGGCCGCGTTGCTCTGGGCTTTGGGCTGCACCACCATGGCCTTCTTTGGCGCAGGCGTCTGGGGCTTCATGCACACCCTGGCCAACGTCAACAACTACACCCATGGCACCCAGATCACCGCTGCCCACGGGCACTTGGCGTTCTATGGCGCTTACGTCATGCTGAACATCGCCATGTTCACCTATGCCATGCCGTTGCTGCTGAAGCGGGAGCCGTACAACCAGACCCTGAACATGTGGGGCTTCTGGATCACCACCTCTGGTGTGGCCTTCATGACCTTCGCCCTGACCTTTGCCGGTGTGGTTCAGTCCCACCTGCAACGCGTCATCAAGCCCATCGATGGCTTGGACTTTATGGCCATTCAAGACCAGTTGGGCTTCTTCTATTGGCTGCGTCTGGGCGCAGGCGTCGCCGTCATGGTGGGCGTGTTGATGATCGTCATCTCGTTGGTCGTGCCGGGTAAGGCGCGGGCCGTCGTGACGTCGGGCTATCAACCCGCAGAGTAAAAATAGGTCGATTACAATAAGGGGGAGGAAACTCCCCCTTATTTTTTTACCATTTCCAATGGATGTATTTCTATGGCATCAAAAACGCGGAGGGATTTACATTAAGATAGATATGGTGTAGCATTCTGTATCGTTACAACATCGCAATGCGTGCTCCAAAAAATGCCTCAATGCTATAAATGTTCAAGCTCACAAATTGTCAAAAATGGCATGGTCCGCAATGAACAACGTTTTCTTT
>JAVBJO010000157.1:0-16698 GCA_031546925.1 Rhodospirillaceae bacterium | reverse complement strand
GGGGGCGCTGCCCCCCGCACCCCCGCAATGGGCAAGGCCCCTTGACCCCTTTCCGCTCAACGCATTGCCGTCCCTCCCTACCCATGCTAGACTGCACCAGCATCCGTTTTCGAGAAGGAACCACCTATGAGTCGTCGTCTAGCCTGGGGCGTTCTCCTGTCCCTGGGTCTGAGCGCTTGTTCCAGTTGGGTCGGCGAGAACGAGGCCCCTCCCCTCCCTGGCAAACGTCTTTCGGTTCTTGGCCGAGAAAAAGCGCTTGAGGCCGAACCAACGGATGGTTTGGTCGGAATTTCGCTTCCTCCTCCCGCACCGAATGCGGATTGGCCTCAAGCGGGGGGCTACTCGAACCACGCCATGCATCACATGGTTGCGGCGGATAACCTCCAGAAAGCCTGGAGTGTGAGTGTCGGATCCGGCGCAGGTTCGCGCTCCCGCCTGTTGGCACAACCGGTTGTGGCGGAGGGAATGGTCTTCACGCTGGATGCCGGCATGACCGCCCAAGCCACCGACGCAAAATCCGGAGACCAGATCTGGCGGACCAGCCTTCTCCCTGAGGGCGGCGATCCTCGGTCTTCAAACGGTGGTTTGTCCTACGAGGGCGGACGCATCTTTGCCGCCACCAGTTTTGCGCAAGTCGTCGCCCTTGAGGCCAAGACGGGCAAAGAAGTCTGGCGACAGAGTCTCTCCGGTCCCATGCGCGGCGCGCCCACCCTGCGAAATGGCCGTTTGTTCATCACCACGGTTGATAACCAAACCTATGCCTTGAACGCGACGGATGGAGCGACGGTTTGGACTCACCAGGGTATCGCGGAGACCGCCAGTCTTCTCTCCGGCACCAGTCCAGCGGTGGATGCCGATGTGGTGGTGATTCCTTACTCCTCGGGTGAATTGTTCGCCTTACGCGCGGATAATGGCGTCGTGTTGTGGCAGGATCAACTGGCAGCGGTACGTCGCACCACCAATGTGGCCGCGATTTCCGACATCCGGGGCCGTCCGGTCATTGACCGGGGACGCGTTTATGCCATCGGTCACGCCAATATGGTGGTTGCCATTGACGAGCGCTCGGGCCGTCGCTTGTGGGAGCGGGAAATCGGCGGCTTGCAGAACCCCTGGATCGCCGGGGAGACATTGTTCCTCATTGACAACGATAACGAGGTCGTGGCGCTGCACACCGACACCGGTCGCGTGTTGTGGGTGACGCCGCTGAAGGTCTGGGGAGACGAAAAGAATCGTTCTGATCGAGTTTCCTGGGTGGGGCCGGTTCTGGTCTCGGACCGGTTGTTGGTGGCGGGCTCCACGGGCGAGATCTTGTCGCTGTCCCCCTATACCGGGAAAATCATGGGGCGAAAGGACGAAGGGGATAAAATCACCCTTCCTCCCGCCATCGCCGGAGGAAGCCTGTATTTCTTGACCAACAACGCCACCTTGGTGGCTTATCGCTAAACGCCACCTTGGTGGCTTATCGCTAGAGGAACGGCCTTGGGGAGACGGACTCTCTTGCAGTCCCTCTCCCCCGGTTCCTCCCTTTATCTCCCGCTTTGCGAGACCCTGTTTATGTCCTTTACCGTCGCTATCGTCGGACGTCCCAATGTCGGCAAGTCCACGCTCTTCAATCGCCTTTGCGGGCGGAAAATGGCTATCGTCCACGATATGCCCGGCGTGACACGAGACCGTCGCGAAGGCCACGCCACACTCCTTGGCATGGACTTCCATGTGGTCGATACCGCCGGCTTCGAGGACGCCACCGGTGATAGCATCGAGGCCCGCATGCTGCGTCAAACCACCCTGGCGGTAGAACAAGCCGACGTGGCCCTCTTGCTCATCGACGCCAGGGCGGGCGTCATGCCCTTGGATTCCCACGTGGCCGAGGTGTTGCGACGCTCGCCAACCCCGGTGATTCTCGTGGCCAACAAATGCGAGGGAAAAGCAGGGATGCCTGGCCTTTACGAGGCCTATGGCTTGGGTCTCGGCGAACCCGTGCCCTTTTCCGCCGAGCATGGCGAGGGATTGTCCGACCTGTTCTATGCCCTCCTGCCCCACGCCAAGGCCGCCGGAGCCCTGGACGAAGACGAAGACGAGGAGGATTTCGAGGACGAGCTCATCCCGCTCCGAGGCGAGGACGAGGAGGAGGACGAGAACGGCGATCTACCGCAAGAGATCAGCTCGAAGCCTCTCCAGATGGTGATCGTTGGACGGCCGAACGTGGGGAAATCCACGCTGGTCAACCGGCTGGTGGGCGAAGAGCGCATGCTCACCGGTCCCGAGGCAGGACTCACCCGCGACGCCATCCCCGTCCGCTGGGAACACAAGGGTCGCCCCATCCGCCTGGTGGACACCGCCGGCCTGCGCCGACGCGCCCAAATCGATGATGCCGTCGAAAAGCTCTCTGTCAGCAACACCATCGAGGCCATTCGTATGGCCGAGGTGGTGGTGTTGGTGCTGGATTCCGCCGCAATCCTCGAAAAGCAAGACCTTACCATCGCCCGCCTTGTTATTGAGGAAGGACGAGCCTTGGTGATTGCCGTCAATAAATGGGACGCGGTGGATCGGCCAAGCGAGGCCCTGGCCCATCTCCAGGATCGTCTGGAAAGCGGACTCCCCCAAGCCCGAGGCATCCCCGCTATCACCATCAGCGCCCTAACCGGAAAGGGAATCGAACGCCTGATGGAGGCGGTCCAAGAAACATATCGGGTATGGAACTATCGCCTGAGCACCTCCAAACTGAACCGCTGGCTGGAAGGGGTCACCGAACATCATCCGCCGCCGGTCCTCCAAGGCGGGCGACGGCTGAAAATCCGCTACATGACCCAGGCGAAAAGTCGGCCGCCGACGTTTGTCCTCTTCGCCTCGAAACCCGAGGAATTGCCGGAGTCCTACAGTCGATATTTGGTGAACGGCCTGCGAGAGGCGTTCTCCCTGCCTGGCGTGCCGATTCGGCTGTACGTCAGAGGGGGGAAAAACCCGTACGTGAAGAAATAGAGGGGGTCCAGGGGCTTTCGCCCTGGTCAGGGGCGCTGCCCCCGACGCCCTTAGCTCAGGGGCGAAAGCCCCTGGACCCCCTCTATTTCGGCCACGATACGATATAGCGGTCCAACGATCCCGCTCGATTTTCCGGAATCGCGCGTCCCCGCACAGAGATTCCCGCCGTGTGGATCGTCTCGGGCGATCCCGATACAAGAGGATGCCACCATGCCAACGGCTTACCCTCCGCCAAAACCCGATAAGCACAGGTCGAAGGAAGCCATTCCAAAGAATGAACAGACTCAGGCGTTAAGGTCATACAATCCGGAATGTAAATTGCGCGGTTTGGATAATTACTACACTTGCATGTCGTCGTGTTGAGTAATCGACACGCGACGGATGTATAATGAATCTCCTTGGTATCTTCATCCTCCAGCTTATGAAGACAGCATTTTCCGCATTGATCGCAGAGGCTTTCCCATTCCGCAGAGGTCATCGCGTTGAGCGGCTTGGTGTTCCAAAAAGGAGGCGCGGACTGATCTTCAGACATTATTTTGCTGTGCCACCAGGGGAAGAAACTCATCGACGACTTTCTGGTAAATCTCCCGCTTGAAAGGCACAACAAGGGTTGGAATATCGATCAAAGAAACCCATTTCCACTCGGAAAATTCTGGATGCTTGGTCTCGATATCGATATCTTGATCTTTCCCTAAGAATTGCAAGGCAAACCATTTTTGGGTTTGCCCTCGAAACCGCCCCTCCCACCGCAGGTTGGCCACATCGGCAGGAAAGTCATAGGATAACCAGTTTTGACTTTCCTTGAGAATACGCGCGTTTGCGGTTCCGATTTCCTCTTTCATCTCGCGAAACACGGCGACTTCGGGCGTTTCGCCCGCATCAATTCCCCCTTGAGGCAGTTGCCACGCGGGGAGGGTTCGATCGGCGCGTTGTCCGACGAAGACCGCTCCCTCTCGATTCAACAAGACGATACCAACGCAGGGACGAAAGGAACGCTCAGAGGGGGGAAGGGACATCAAAGGAGGACTTTCTAGCTCTAGCCGGATTGTTTAACGGTGGCGGAGACGGGGACGAGGAGGATGCCCTCCGCGGTCAATTTATCGAACCAAGGCCCCAATTGTTCAAAGACGACAGGTCTCGGGGCGAGCACCACCACCCCATCGCCCTTGCTTTTGGCCGCGCCGGAGAAGTGGTTGAGGTGGGCCGTAATGGCCTCGCGGAAGAGGTTCCCCGGAATCTCTGTAACATTGGTGGTCATGGGCGGCAAAGGCCCCTGAGCGATTCCTTGTCCCAGATAGAGGAGACCGTGTTCCTTAAGAAATGCCAGCACGGGAGCCAGTTGTGTGGACTGGGTGAAGGGACCAGCAGGGAGCCAAACGCCCACGTATCCGGTGGAGCGACTGAGAATTTGCTTAACCTTGGAGAGGTTTTCCTCGGGTGTATTGTCCACCAAGAGGCCCAAGGAAGCGGGGTCCCGCGCCGGATAGCTCGCGGTCTCTGCTGGCAAGGAAATCAGCACCTCATGCCCGGATTCGCGCGCCTTTTTGACCCATATCTCCAGACCCGGAGCGTAGGGACTGAAGGCCAAGGTGACCTCGGCGGGTAATTTGGCGATCGCGGTCTCGGTGGCCAGTTTATCCAGCCCGAGTCCGGCGACAACCACGCCAACGCGTGGTTTCCGGCTTCCGGGCGGGGGATCGAACGGTCGAGCATAGACACGCCAAGGCATGCGTCCATCAGCGGCGGGAATGGGCAAGAATCCCACGGATTCCTGGCGCTGAAGGTCCGCCACCGGCGCAGGGAGCAACGGCTTGGGGCTGGCCAAACGGCTCACCAGGGCCTCATACCCTGGTGGTTGGCCCGCCGGACGAGGGCTCGGAGTCTCCGGCCCGATGGTCGTCACGGGAGGCGGTGGAGGGGGAGGCGGCGGCGGAGGTTGAACCTTGGGAGGATCCTCTTTCGGGGGCGGAGACGATGGTGGAGAAGGGGGCGGAGAAGGGGGCGTACCCTCGGCTCCTTTGGAGGCCGCTATCCCCGGTGGCGGCGGAGCCAGCAAATTTCCCTTCACCGGCGGCGGCGGCACGGCCTTGGTCGAGGCGGGAATCTCCATCCTCAGACGTTCCCGAGGATCCATGGCATCTCGAGGCAAAGCGATGTGGTCGGCCCGGGGCATCTCGCCGTTGACGAGGATGTAGCCTCCCGTTCCCAGGCCGCCTCCCAGAAGGATGATGCCTAAGGCGAACAACACCGTCCGCGCCCCCCCTCGCCCGGCCGGAGCCGGGGGAGAGGACGAGCGTTTCGCAGGTTGAGTCGGTTTCTTCTTCGCCGCGAACGCCATGCAGGGCTCTAGTTCGAGGTCGTTTGACGATACAAGGACAATCCTCGGATCAGGTCCAAGGCCCGCGCCAGTTGGTAATCCTGAGTCGGATCGCCCAACTTGATGACGGTGCCAGGAGGAACCTTGGCGGAGTCACTCGCAGCACCCTCCGCCCCATTGGGGGCCTTGGATTCCGGAGCGCCCGCCGGAGGCGTCGTCGGCACTGGCGTTCCCTTCGTCTTGTCCTTGTCCTTGTCCTTGTCTTTCCCCTTGCCGGTGCTGGGGTTTTGCAGGGCGTTGCGCAACGAGGCTTCCGAACGACGGTCTCGTTCCGCCCCCGCAATGGGTTCGACTTTAGACTGCAACACCTTGATATCGGGCTCGATTCCCACCGCCTGGATGGAACGCCCCGACGGGGTGTAATAGCGCGCGGTGGTTAACCGCATGGAGCCATGCCCCGGCAGAGGCACCAACGTCTGCACGGAACCTTTGCCGAAGGAACGCACGCCCAGGATAATGGCGCGGTGTTGATCCTGAAGCGCACCGGCGACAATCTCCGACGCCGAGGCTGAGCCATCGTTGATCAATACCACCAGCGGCAAACCATCGGTGATGTCTCCGGCGCGGGCGTTGAAGCGCTGAGTCTCTTCCGCACGACGAGACCGAGTCGAAACGATCTCCCCCTTATCCAGGAAATCGTCGGAAACGGAAATCGCTTGATCGAGCAACCCCCCCGGATTATTGCGCAGGTCAATGACAAAACCCGACAAGTTCTTGCCGATGTCTTTCTTTAACTGACTGACATTCTTCTTCAGATCCGCATCGGTGCTTTGCGAGAACTGCGTGATCCGCACATATCCGATATTTCCCTCGGCGTGGGAGCGAACGGTCTGCACGCGGATGACGGCGCGAGTCAATTTCACGTCGAAGGCCTCTGCCCCCTCGCGACGGATGGTCAGGCGAATGTCGGTATCCACCGGGCCGCGCATGCGATCCACCGCGTCGGAGAGACTAAGGCCAGACACCTGCTCACCATCCAGATGGGTGATAAAGTCGCCGGGCTGAAGACCGGCCCGATAGGCCGGGGTGTCATCAATGGGGGAGACCACCTTGACCCAGGTATTTTCCATGGTGACTTCGATGCCCAAGCCACCGAACTCGCCCTTGGTGCTGATATCCATCTCCTTGGCGTTGCGCTCGTTGAGATAGCTGGAGTGGGGGTCCAGCGACGACAGCATGCCGTTGAGGGCGGCCTCGATCAGGTCTTCATCTTTCACCGGCTCGACATACTCGGATCGAACGCGATCAAAGACCTCGGCGAACAACTCCATGAGACGGTAGGTCTCTTTGTTGTCCGCCGCTTGAGCCGAAGCGGGAAGCGTCCCTACCAGCAGGGCAAGAGCGCTGCTAGCGGCAATCAAGGTCTTACGAATCATCCATTAACCTTACTTTTCTGTGCCGTGAGCCATGGCAGTGGGTTGATCGGCTGGCCATTATGACGCAGCTCGACATAAAGCAAAGGCTGAGAGGTGTCCGGGTCCATAATACCTACAGGCTCCCCTGCCAATAAACGTTGACCGACCGTTGCGTCGATCCGGGACATCCCTGCCAAGAGGGTATGATACCCCTCCCCGTGTTCGATGATCAAGAGCAGCCCGTACCCTCGGAAGGGGCCGGAAAAGGCGACCAGACCATCGTAAGGGGCCACCACTTGCGCGCCTTGTCGGGTGGCGATGGAGATGCCCTTCCCCGCCACCCCTACGTCGTTCGGTTGTCCGAAGCGCGCCGTCACCTGGCCGCGGGCTGGAAACGGCATCCGCCCTTGGGAAAGACTGAAGGGATGCTCCGCTTTGGGCGTTTGCGCGGCGGCAGCAGCCGCAGCGGCGGCTTCGACGGTGCGCAACGCCTGTTGCGCAGCCAACTCTTTCTCTCGCGCCTGCGCCTGCGCCCGTTGCTCGGCCTTGCGGGCGGCAGCAGCTTCGGCCACCTCGCGGGTTTGACGTTCCTTTTCCGCCTTGCGCGCGGCAATCTCCGCCTCGCGGGCGGCTTTTTCCGCTGCAATCTCCGCCTCGCGCGCGTTCTTGCGGGCGATGACTTCGGCCTCGCGGGCGGCTTTTTCCGCCGCAATCTTCGCGGCTTCCTCGGCGAGGCGGCGCAACCGCTCTCCCTCCAGCCGGGTCATCAACTCGCGCAGATCGCCGGCTTCTTCGGCCAGACGGCTCATGCGGCGCTCCGCCTCTTCGGATTCGGCGATGGCAGCGCTTTGCAGGCTGAATTTCCGCTCCCACAGCTTCTTCAGTCGCTCGTGTTCCTCCAGCAGGCGGGTTGTGGTCGAGGCGATGCGTTTCTTCTGTTCAATCACATCGTTGCGCAACCGTCCCACCATATCGACCTCGCCCCTGAGATCGCCCACCGATTGCTGAATCTGAGGAATGGCGGCCCCCATCAAAATCGCCGAACGCACGGTGTTGGCGGGGGTTTGCGGCTGGGCGATCAAGGCCTCGGTCGGGCGGCGCGCCAGGCGTTGCAACGCCATCAGCACCCCGGTCATCTGCTCGGAGCGGCGGCGCAAGATCTCTCGGCGGTCGCCTTCTTGGGAGGAAAGATCGGACAATTGGCCTTCCAACTCGGAGAGCACTTCCTCACTCTCCTGAGCGGCGCGGGCGGCGGCGACCATCTCGGCGCGGATTCGTCCCAACTCGTCCGAAATTTCCCGCGCCTTGCGCTTGCTGTCCTCGCGCTCGCTCCGGGTCTTCTGAAGCTCTTGCTCCAACGCCTGGAGGCGACGCGAGGCATCGGTCGGCACCTCTTGCGCGAGAGCCGATCCCATTCCTAAAAGGAGAAGACTTACGATGAGAATACGCAAGATCCGAGCATCATCTCCACGAACAGGGCCAAAGGGAACCCCAAAAGCCCCAGGGGGCAGACCATGGGCACATTTCCCTTAACATCACGTTAGCAACGACACCCCGGTCATCTCCGAAGGTTGTGCCAACCCCAGCAAGGCCAACACCGTCGGGGCCACATCCGCCAGTCGCCCCTCTTTCAGCCCGGTCACCGGGGCGGGCGGATTCACCAAAACCAGGTCGACCGGTCCAAGGGTATGGGCCGTATGAGGCTGTCGCGTGTCCGGATCGCGCATCAACTCGGCGTTGCCGTGGTCGGCCGTCACCAGCAAAGACCCGCCCGCCGCAAGGACCGCCGTCTCCAGACGTCCCAGGCAACGATCCACCGTCTCCACCGCTCGGATGGCCGCGTCCATCAGACCCGTGTGCCCAACCATGTCGCAGTTGGCGTAATTTGCCACCACCAAATCATACGTCCCCGAGGCCACCGCGTCCACCAGACGATCGGTCACCTCCGCCGCCGACATTTCCGGCTGGAGGTCATAGGTCGCAACCTTTGGACTGGGGATTAAAATACGATCCTCGCCAGGGTAGACTTGCTCCCGCCCGCCGTTGAAAAAAAACGTTACGTGAGCGTATTTTTCCGTTTCGGCAATCCGGAGTTGCCGCAAGCCCGCGCCGGAGACAATCTCGCCCAGGATGTTGTGCAGGCTCTCCGACGGAAATAAGGTCCGCAGCAAGGGGTTGAGATCCGCAGAGTATTCCACCAACCCCAGTTGTGCCGAGAACGCCACCGTGCGCTCGCGCGGAAAGCCGGTGAAGGTGGGATCGATCAGGGCGTGGAGGATCTCCCGCGCTCGGTCGGCGCGGAAATTGGCCATCAGGAGCCCATCCCCATCCCGCATCCCCCGGTAGCCTGTCACCACCGTCGGAAGCATGAATTCGTCGGTCTTGCCCTCTTGATAAGACGCTAGAATGGCCGCTTGAGGATCTCTCGCCTGGGGGCCTTGCCCCAGGAGAATGGCCCGAAACGCCAGCTCTACCCGGTCCCACCGGTTATCCCGGTCCATGGCATAGTAGCGTCCGCACAGCGTCACCACCTGGACGTCACCTCCCAGCCCCGCCAAATCCTGGAGAAACTTCGCCACAAACTCCGCCGCTGAGGACGGGGGCGTGTCCCGGCCGTCCAAAAACCCATGCACCCGCACCGCAATCCCCGCCGCGACAGCACTTCGCGCCAACGCCACCAGATGATCCTGGTGAGAGTGAACCCCGCCGGGACTCACCAACCCCATCAGGTGAAGCGCCCCGTTGGCTGCTTGGATCTTCTCCAACCCGGCCCGCAAATTTTCATTGGCCGCCAGGGAACCATCGGCAATCGCTTGGTCAATCCGAGGCAGATCCTGCATCACCACCCGTCCCGCCCCGAGATTCATATGCCCGACCTCGGAATTGCCCATCTGCCCCTCGGGGAGGCCAACCGCGAGGCCAGAGGTTTGCAGCAACGCGTGGGGACACGTCTGCAACAGCCGCGCCCGCACGGGCGCATTCGCCGCAGCAATGGCATTATCCCGAGGGTCATCGCGATGCCCCCAACCATCAAGGATACAAAGCACCACGGGACGGGTCATGATGGGACCTTCTCAAAAAAAGGGTCAAGGGCCTCCGGCCCTTCGTGGGGGTGCAGGGGGCAAGGCCCCTTGCAATGGCGTCAGCCATGAAAACCCACCCCCCCGCAAAATGCAACATCCTCCCCCGAGGGGGCTCGGGGGAGGATGTTGATTTTGTGGGGGGGTGGGTTTTCATGGCTGACGCCATTGCAAGGGGCCTTGCCCCCTGCACCCCCACGAAGGGCCGGAGGCCCTTGACCCGTTACTTTTTGAAGATGCCCAACGGTGCACCCAAGTTCACGAACTTCCGCCCAAACATCCCATTCAGGAAGTAGGCCGCAGTGGCATAGAACCCGAGGATGGCAACGATCAGCTCAGAAAGTCCAGCGATCAACTGGATCGTGGGCTGGGCCTCGGGACCACCGATTTTGAAGGCCGCGAGGGACAAGCAAAGGAGGAGAACATCGATCAGGACCATGATGACCATGAAAACCTTATTGGTTTCCAAGGAGGCAATGGTTCCGATGATAGAGAAGGCCAGGTAGCCCATAAAGGCGAACCCGAGTTGACGACCATCGAATTTTCCGGCGAGTTCGGGTCCGAAGGCACCGATTTGCATGAGCCAGCAGATACCGACAGCGCTCCAGAACAAACCAAAGGCCCCCAGAACGGTTGCGCCGAAGAGGTTGTTGCGCTTGAAGTCGTAGATGGAACCAATGATTTGGGCGAACGAGCCCAGGATGATAGCCCAGGCGATGAGGACCGAGGCCCCATCGGTCCAGCCCAATTTCTGGGATGATGCGACGAGCGTCACCATCGAGAGCCCGAAGACACCCAATGCGGTTGGGTCGGCACACTCGACATGGACTTTGATTTTTTGCTCGGTGACGTTGGTAACAGCGCTCATACAAGCCTCCCCAAGGGTTTTTTTGTTTGCGGTCCGAGGGTTCGTTTGGCCCCGCGCGAGAGGCCCTCGCGCGCCCACGACCCCCGTCCTGGTGTCAGAGGTTAGCAGGGATTTATGAAAGATGGAATTCTTATGAGAGAGGTGCCCGAATAGGCGAGCGACCCAATTGGAAATGTGCATGGATCTTGACCATCTCGAAACCCGCGCCGTAATGTAGCGTCTCCCCATCGCCAACCGCGTAGAGACCATGCAGACCGCAAATCACATCCGCAGCGCCTTTCTTGATTTTTTTGGCTCCAACGGGCACGAGGTGGTCGCGTCAAGTCCTCTGATTCCGCGCAACGACCCAACGTTGATGTTCACCAATGCCGGCATGGTCCAGTTCAAGAATGTTTTCACCGGAGTCGAGAAGCGGGATATTCCCCGGGCGACGACCTCGCAGAAGTGCGTTCGTGCCGGGGGGAAGCACAACGATCTGGATAACGTGGGCTACACCGCGCGGCATCATACTTTTTTCGAGATGCTGGGGAATTTTTCGTTTGGTGATTACTTCAAGGAAACGGCCATTGAGTTGGCGTGGCGTCTGATCACCAAAGAGTTTGGTCTCGCCAAGGATCGTCTGTTGGTCACGGTCTATCACGACGACGACGAGGCTTTTTCCGCGTGGAAGAAGATTGCGGGGTTCTCGGACGACCGCATCATTCGCATTCCCACGGCGGATAATTTTTGGGCGATGGGGGATACCGGTCCCTGCGGTCCCTGCTCGGAGATTTTTTACGACCACGGAGAGCATATCGCCGGAGGGCCTCCCGGTAGTCCCGACCAGGACGGAGATCGCTTCACCGAAATTTGGAATCTCGTGTTCATGCAGTTTGAGCAGGTCGATAAAAGCACCCGCATCGCCCTGCCCAAACCCAGCATCGACACCGGCATGGGGTTGGAGCGCCTGGCCGCTGTTCTGCAAGGCAAGCACGATAACTATGATGTGGATCTGATGCGGGCCTTGATTGAGGCCTCGGCGGAGGCCTCGGGGGCGGAGCCAGATGGGCCGTATCGGGTGAGCCACCGGGTGGTGGCCGATCATTTGCGCTCCATGTGTTTTCTGATTGCGGACGGGGTTCTTCCCTCCAACGAGGGGCGCGGCTATGTGCTGCGCCGCATCATGCGCCGCGCCATGCGTCATGCGCACTTGATGGGCTGCGTGGAGCCGTTGATGTGGCGCTTGGTTCCGGCCTTGATCCGGGAGATGGGTGACGCCTATCCCGAGCTGATCCGCGCCGGAGCCCTCATTGGCGAGACCCTCAAGCTGGAGGAAACCCGCTTCAAGGCCACCTTGGACAAGGGCTTGAAGCTTTTGGACGAGGAATTGACGCGGCTCTCTCCCGGCGCGGCCTTGCCCGGAGAAATTGCCTTCCGTCTGTACGACACTTACGGCTTTCCGTTGGATTTAACCGAGGACGCTCTGAAAACGAAGCACATCGGCGTCGATACGGAGGGGTTCAACGCCGCCATGGCCCGGCAGCGGGCCGAGGCGCGGAAAGCTTGGACGGGCTCTGGTGAGGCCGCCACCGAGACCCTGTGGTTTGAACTGCGCGACCGCTTGGGCGCAAGCGAGTTCTTGGGCTACGACACCCTGGATGCCGAAGGAAAAATCGTTGCCCTGATTGAGGACGGTCGTTCGGTGGAAAGCGTGAATCCCGGTGCCTCGGTGGCGGTGGTGGTCAACCAGACGCCTTTCTATGGAGAGTCTGGCGGTCAGATGGGCGATGCGGGGAGTCTGGTCGCGGCGGGCGGGGCTCGGATTGTCGTAACCGACGCCCAGAAGCGGTTGGGGAGCCTGGTGGTTCATCAGGGAACGGTGGAAGGAAAGCCCATCACCGTGGGGGAGGATGCTCACCTCAAGGTCGATGGGGAGCGCAGAGAGGCCATTCGTGGACATCACTCGGCCACCCATCTGCTGCATGCGGCGTTGCGCAACGCCTTGGGGGCACACGTCACCCAGAAGGGCAGCCAAGTGGGGGCGGATCGTTTGCGCTTTGACTTCGCTCATCCGAAGCCGGTCAGCCGCGAGGAACTCCGCACGGTAGAGCAGGCGGTCAACCGTCAGATCCGTTTGAACGAAAGCGTGGGGACTCGTCTGATGACCCCCGACGCCGCTATCGCTGCCGGAGCCATGGCGCTGTTCGGCGAAAAATACGGCGAGGAAGTCCGAGTGGTCTCCATGGGGGGCGACGGCAATAGCCTCCATTTCTCGGTCGAACTGTGTGGCGGAACCCATGTCCGCCGCACGGGCGATATTGGCGGATTTAAGATTTTGTCGGAAAGCGCCGTCGCCGCCGGGGTGCGCCGGATCGAGGCCGTGGTGGGGAAAGCCTTCCACGCTTGGGTCGACGAGCAGGAAGATCTGCTCGCCCGCTCCGCCGGAGCCTTGAAAACCGCCCCGGTGGATGTTCCCGCTCGGGTTGCGCAGTTGGTGGAAGATCGTCGCCGCCTGGAGCGCGAGTTGGCCGAAACCCGCAAGCAACTCGCTACGGGTGGGAGTGGGGCCGAAACCGTTAAGCAGATCAATGGGATCGCCTTTTCCGGGCGCGTCCTTGAGGGCGTTCCTGCCAAGGACCTCAAGGGCATGGCCGATGAGATCCGGAAGCAACTGGGCTCGGGCGTGGTGGCGCTGGCCTCGACCGAAGGCGGGAAAGCCAGCCTGGTGGTGGCGGTCAGCGAGGATCTGACGGGAAAAATCTCCGCCGTGGATCTCGTCCGCGTGGGATGCGAGGCCTTGGGCGGGAAAGGCGGGGGGGGGCGCCCCGACATGGCTCAAGCCGGCGGACCGAACGCGGAAGCAGCGGAACAGGCGGTGCTCGCGGTGGAAAGCGCCTTGGGCTGAATCAGGGGGTGGGGGGGCCGCAAGAGGACGACAAATAGTCCTTCTGCGGAATCCACGAGGCAAGGGGCACACCATTGCAGACAGCAATGAACCCGTTAATATTTGTCAATGATCGTGCGCGATTCTTCAAAATATCAGGTTTGTCTCCCAAGTAGGCAAAGACATGATGAAAAAGATTAACGGGGGATAAGACATATCCGTACGAAATATTTGTGCGACTTCTTCCTGTTCTGACTGCCATAAAAATGTTGCTATAATCTTTTGCTACATTTTCCGCCACTCCCCCGCGCCTCTTAATTGTCATATTGATATCAGTCTTTACTTGAAGTGAATTTATACTGTTAAAACGGCGTGATCCATGATCTCCTATAAGAATGACAAGGGCTTCTGGGTCAGATTCGATTATTTTTTTCGTAATTTTTTCGATCTGTTGGTTTGATTTTTCAACAAAATCTTTATATTTTTCCATCCAGACATCAACGTTTTTCCAAGACGCGCCCTGCGCATGATTGGCACCGCCCTTGAAATATAGGAAAAAGGGTTGATTCTTACGCGCATCCTCCCACATGGGCCACAAATATTTCTCTAGTGGGGCATTATATTGATTATAAATTTCAGGATCAGTGATGCGTCTAATAGAGGGAAGCCAGTCATAGATCGGCTTTAAATTCTTCCGCGCAAAAAAAGATTTGTCGATATCTGACTTATCAAGATTTTGACCCTCTCCAAATATATAATATGGATCATCCCTCGTCACCATAGAGGTATAGTAACCATTTTTTTTCAAAACATCCAATGCGATATTCTTCTTATCTCCTCCTATAAGATCGCGAGCTGAACGGTGAACATCATCAAATTTCCCACGTATATCACTCTGATACAAGGACATTCCAAATATATCTGAAAGAGTTCCCAACGTATATGAGTGATTGCTATAAACATTATTGTAAACAACAAAGTCATTCTGATCCAGAAAATGCCTGAACCCACTTGTATCTATATTATAGATAGAGTCCATCATGGACATATCGTTATATGACTCAAGAACAAACAGATAGATATTTGGTCTTTTCATCATGTCAACGGAAATATTGGCGATATCTGAGACGGGTGGGGAATTGAATAATGTTTGCCATGCCGATGTGACGCACGATATGAGAATCCAAAAAATAAAAAATAAATTAACCGGTTTAAATCCGATTAAAATTACTAAAGCATTTGCAATAAATATTGACAATGCAATAGATAAATAGTATGATGGCCCCATCCTTTCAGTTTGGGTTTGCAGCAAAAGATACCAGGCTACAGCCATTGTAAAATTTATGAAAAAAATACGCGACGCCGTCGATGCCCAAAGGCTCTTCGAGAGACGGCCTCTCCGCCAGATTGCCCGAACCCCGATGCCAATAAAAATTGCGATCCCGCAAAAAGCAAGAGTAATAAAAATAAAAGTCAAAAAAGAACTTTCCGCGTACGAGTCTATATTTTTCCCAATAAAAAAGAGAACAATAGATAAAACTGACAAAGGAAATGTAATTATACATGACTGTATAGTGGAGTGGATAGATCGCTTCCTCATCAAGATAGTTCCTTTGTTTTCAGACATCTATATCTTCCGGCACATGTCCGAATTGACGATACCGCATCGGATCATTTTCAGGCAAGAAAAATGTTCGGCTTGCCGGTTTTGTTGGGGCTGACAATCCCGCCTCGAAAGGGGGGAGCCATAAGCAATGCTTGCGATGTGGGAACAAGAAGGATAGCCTTCCCATGAATTCTAAACTACGATTGGGATGTTCGGATGACCCTGCTTCGAGGCGTTGGTTTGACCATGGTGATCTTAGCGCCGATGGCGCTATCGGCCTGCGGCATTCCCGATCTGGTTGCCCACGGAATCAAGAAAATGGGCGAAGATGGCAGCGAACCTTCGACTCCAACGACCTATCACCAACAAAGCGAACCCGAGCCGATTCAGACCATTCAAGCCGTGCCGCGCGATACCGTCGCGGTCGAAACCCTTAAGTAAAAGCCACGAGAGAACAGGGCGTGTTCGGAAAGGCATGCGCCGCGAGGCGTTGCCGCGCCGCTATCGCGTCTTGCTCGATCTGCGCCCGGAGCGCCTCAATTCCAGAGAACCGCTGCTCTGGGCGCAGATACTCGATCAGCGCAACCCGAAGGTGTCGATCATAAAGATCGCCCGCGTAATCCAGAAGATGAACCTCTAGGATCTCGCCTCGGCCGTCGAACGTCGGGCGACGGCCGAAATTGGCCACGCCATCATGCCAAATCGTGTTGCTCCCCTGGTCAAGACCTGCGCGAACCGCGTAAACCCCCGTCGGAGGACGCAAACTGTCCCGAAGATGAAGATTCGCCGTGGGAAAACCAAGCGTCCGGCCACGCCGGTCTCCGACTTCGACTCGGCCTTCAATCTCCCAGTAATGACCCAGGAAACGAGCGGCTTCTTCGAGACGAGCATGGCTCAAAAACGCTCGGATCTGCGTGGAGGCATAAGCCGTGCCATCTTCCGCCGAAACCGGAGGAACAATGGTCATCCCAATGCCGCGCTCCCGTGCCATCTCAGAGAGAAGATCCGCAGAACCTTGGCGATTTTTCCCAAAAGTATAGTCATAACCAGAAACAATATGACGCAGCTTTAAGCTTTCTGCCAAAACTTGCTGAACAAAATCAAGTGCCGTTATACTTGCAAAAGTGCGATCAAATTGTTGCATACATAAAACATCAACCCCTAACATCTCAATCAAACGAGCCTTCGTCCGAAAAGACGTTAGACGAAAAGGAGTCGCCGTGGGATGAAACAATAAACGGGGGTGCGGCTCAAACGTCATCACCATGAGAAGGGCTCCAAGAGCCTTCGCTTGCTCCCCAGCCGTGCGAATGACCGCTTGGTGGCCTCGGTGAACACCATCAAAGTTCCCCAGGGCAACCACACCGCCCTGAAGATCCGGGGTTGCTTGGGCGTAATGGCGGATGAGACGCATGCTTGAAGAAGTCTTTCTCGAAAAATGTCAGCAGAGTAGGGGTAGCGTACTCAACAGAAGGGGTCAAGGGTCCCTGACCCTGAGCTAAGGGTGTCGGGGGCAGAGCCCCTGACCAGGCGTAAGTCAGACCGCGCATCCATCCGACCAACCCCAGCA
>JAVBJO010000126.1:0-7685 GCA_031546925.1 Rhodospirillaceae bacterium | reverse complement strand
AGGGGCGCTGCCCCCGACACCCCCGCAAGGGGCCGAGGCCCCTTGACCCCTTTTGGCTCTTGCCAAATCCCGCTCAAGAGGCTACATACCCGCCACAAATCCGCACGCGGGACTCGCGGAAGGGGGTTGTACGATCCCCCTCTGCTTCCGGTGCCGGAGAGAAGACTCTCCGGCCTTATGGTCTCGCGGAGGCTTAACCGGAGAAAGAAAAGGATTCTCTCCATGGCTCTGCCAACATTTTCCATGCGTCAGCTGGTCGAGGCCGGCGTTCATTTCGGGCACAACACCCGTCGCTGGAACCCAAAGATGGCTCCGTTTTTGTTCGGAATTCGGAACGGGATCCATATCATTGATTTGCAGCAGTCGGTTCCCATGCTGGGGACCGCTATGCAGGCCGTGCGTAATGTTGTCGCCGGGGGCGGGCGCGTGCTGTTTGTCGGAACCAAGCGTTCCGCGTCCGACATCGTTGCTGAGGCCGCGAAGAAGTGTGGACAGTATTACGTCAACCATCGTTGGCTGGGCGGGATGCTGACCAACTGGAAGACCATTTCGCATTCGATCAAGCGTTTGCGTGAACTTGACGAGCGTTTGGCCTCTGGCGCCTTGGCGGCTTTGACCAAGAAAGAGCAGTTAAACCTCTCTCGCGAGAAGGATAAGCTGGAGCGGGCCTTGGGTGGAATCAAGGACATGGGTGGCCTGCCGGACATCCTGTTCATCATCGATACCAACAAGGAAGGCCTGGCAGTTCAGGAAGCGAACAAGCTGGGGATTCCTGTGGTGGCGATCCTGGATTCCAATTCGGATCCCCATGGGGTGCAGTTCCCGGTTCCGGGCAATGATGACGCCATTCGTGCCATCCAGACCTATTGCGATCTGATGGTTGGGGCCGTGCTGGATGGGATTCAGGCCGAGATCGGTCGTTCCGGAGGCGATCTTGGCGCTCGCGCTGATGTCCCGGTGGAGATGATGCCCACCGAGCTTCCTCCCGCACCGACGGAAGAAGCTGCACCCGCTCCGTAAGCCGGGTCGTTATCGAGAGAGGGAGAGGGGCATGCGGTTATCTGGCATGCCTCCCGCTCCCGTTTTTGATCATGAAGACTTTCCACAAAGAGGAATATACCTATGGCCGAGATTTCCGCTGCCCTCGTCAAAACCCTGCGCGAGAAGACGGGCGCTGGTATGATGGATTGCAAAAAGGCGCTGGGCGAGGTTGCCGGGGACCTGGAAGCCGCCGTCGACTGGTTGCGTAAGAAGGGCCTCGCCGCTGCGGCGAAGAAGGCCGGACGCGTCGCCGCCGAGGGACTCATCACCGTTCAGGCGAGCGGGACCAAGGCCGTGGTCGTGGAAGTTAACGCAGAGACCGATTTCGTTGGTCGTAACGATAAGTTCCAAGATTTCGTTACCACCGCAGGAAAAGTGGCTTTGGGGATCTCCGGCGATCTGGAAGCCGTGAAGAACGCTGCTTATCCAGGGGCCGGGAAGTCGGTGCAGGAGCAGTTGACCGCTCTGATCGCCACCGTCGGAGAAAACATGAATCTCCGCCGGATGGCGCGACTCGAAGTGTCTCAAGGTGTGGTGGCCAGCTACATTCATTCCGCAGTTGTGCCTGGTCTGGGAAAGATCGGCGTGATTGTCGCGCTGGAATCGGCCGGAGACCGTGCCAAGCTGGAGACGTTGGGCAAGCAATTAGCCATGCACGTTGCCGCCGCTGGGCCGCTGTTCCTGGATTCCACCTCGGTGGATATCTCCGCGCTGGAGCGTGAGAAGACTGTGTTGACGGATCAGGCCAGGGCCTCCGGCAAGCCGGACAGCGTCATCGAAAAGATGGTCGAGGGCCGCATCCGTAAGTACTACGAGGAAGTCTGCCTGCTGGAACAGGTGTTCGTCATCGATCAAGAAACCAAGATCGGGAAAGTGGTCGAGAAGGCCGCCAAAGACGTTGGCGCTCCGGTCCAGTTGACCGGATTCATCCGCTTCGTTCTCGGCGACGGGATCGAAAAGGACGAGAAAGATTTCGCCGCCGAGGTGGCTGCTCAGTTGGGTGGTTGAGCCCGTCGGTCGTGAACGAGGCCCTGGGGGTGCGATCGTCGCGCTCCCAGGGAAAAACGACTCTGTATCGGGGATAGTATGACCAACACCGCCAAGTATCGTCGCGTTCTCCTGAAAGTTTCTGGCGAGGGACTGATGGGGGAGCGTGATTACGGTCTCGAACCCGAAACCGTTGATCGGATCGCACGCGAAATCATCTCGGTTCGCGCCCTGGGCGTGGAAGTCTGTTGCGTCGTCGGCGGCGGGAATATCTTCCGTGGTCTGTCGGGTGCTGCCAAGGGCATGGATCGAGCCGCCGCCGATAATATCGGTATGTTGGCCACCGTAATGAATGCCCTGGCCCTCCAGAACGCGCTGGAGCGTCATGACGTTGAGACCCGGGTTCAATCAGCCATTCCCATGCCATCGGTGTGCGAGTCCTTCATTCGCCGTAGGGCCATTCGTCATCTGGAAAAAGGGCGGGTGGTCATTTTCGCGGCAGGGACCGGTAATCCTTTTTTCACCACCGATACCGCCGCTGCCTTGCGTGCGGTGGAGATGGGTTGCGACGTCCTGTTGAAGGCCAGTCAGGTGGATGGGGTTTATTCTGCCGATCCCAAGAAGGTCAAGGATGCCGTTCGGTATGATCGCCTGACCTTCCATGAAATGCTGTCCCAGGACCTCGCAGTGATGGATGCCTCGGCTATTTCCTTGTGTCGGGAGAATAATGTTCCTATCGTGGTTTTTGATATGCACCAAGACGGTGCCTTTGCCGGGGTCGTATGCGGGCAAGGGCGTTTCACGATAATCAGCGAGAGGGGGTGATCCAATGTCCACACCCAAGAATTGGGGCGATCTGAAAAAAGACGTCTCGCACCGCATGGATAGTGCGGTAGAGGTTCTGAAGAAGGAATTTTCCGGCCTGCGGAGCGGACGCGCCGCGGCCAGTCTGTTGGAGCCGGTGGTGGTGGAGGCCTATGGCCAAACCATGCCTCTGACCCAATGCGGCACCGTGGGCGTGCCCGAGCCTCGCCTGTTGACCGTTCAGGTCTGGGACAAGGGGCTGGTCAAGGCGGTGGAGAAGTCCATCCGGGATGCCGGGCTGGGGCTCAACCCACAGACCGAAGGCCAGATGATCCGGGTTCCGATTCCTTCCTTGAACGAGGAACGTCGCAAGGAATTGCAAAAAGTTGCCGCGAAGTATTCCGAGCAAGCTCGGGTCGCCGTGCGCAATGTACGTCGCGATGGTATGGATACGTTGAAGAAGATGGAAAAAGACGGCCATATCTCAGAAGACGAGATCAAGAAGCACGAAAAAGAAATTCAGACTCTGACGGATGACACCATCAAGAAAATTGATGATGCGTTGACCCACAAGGAAAAAGAAATCATCCAGGTCTGATGCAAAATGGCAGACGCCGCGCCGGGTTCCGTCAGGGAACCCCCTGTTCATGTCGCGATCATTATGGACGGCAACGGACGTTGGGCGAAGGCGCGAGGTATGCCTCGGGCCGCCGGACATAAGCGCGGTGCCGAGGCGGTGCGGCGCACCGTGGAAGCTGCACGGGAGATGGGGATTTCGTTCCTCACCCTCTATGCTTTTTCCTCGGAAAACTGGAAGCGTCCCGTCGAGGAGGTCAGTGACCTGATGGGGTTGTTGCGGCTTTATTTGCGCAACGAAGTGAAAAATCTAGACAAAAATGGCATTCGCTTGCGCGTGATCGGTGATCGGAGCCGGTTGGGGAGCGATACCGTCGCCTTGATCAGCGAGTCTGAAGCCAAAACCGCAAAAAATACCGGACTGACCTTGATTCTGGCCCTCTCCTACGGAGGGCGGCTCGAATTGGTGGAGGCGGCGCGGCGGCTGGTCAAAGACGTGCAGGCCGGGACTCTGGCCCCGGAGGCCATTGATGAGGCGGCTTTCGCTCAGCGTTTGTCCACCGCCGATATTCCTGACCCGGATCTGTTGATTCGGACCTCGGGGGAGAAACGAATCTCAAACTTCCTCCTGTGGCAAAGCGCCTACAGTGAGTTGGTATTTCTGGACGTCCTGTGGCCGGACTTCGGCCGCCAAGAATTGGAGAGCGCCGTGGAAGATTTCTATCATCGGGAGCGTCGTTTCGGCGCTTCCGATCGCTGAGGGGGCCATGTTACGCGCACGCGTCCTGTCCTCCCTGATCATGATGCCACCCGTGTTGCTGGCGGTGTGGTGGGGGGGCGTAGGATTTGCCGCTCTGGTGGGGATCCTGGCGGCAGTCATCATTTGGGAATGGCACGGCATAACCTTGCGCCAGTTTGGTCTGGCCGGCCAGTTGGCGGCGGCGGGATGCCTGGTTGCCGCGCTCCTCGCCTTGGTTCGAGTGGATTACGCCTTGGTGGCCTTGGTGTGGACGGCGATCCTGGCCGTGTTCGCCGCTCCCAAGGACGCGCCACGCCGGAGTTGGCTGTGGATTTTCACAGGAACCCTGTACGCAGGCGTGCCCGCCGTGGCCTTGGTCTGGCTGCGCCGAGAGGGAGACCATGGACTGCAACTTACCCTGTGGTTGATGTTGACGGTGTGGGCAACGGATATCGGAGCCTATGCCTTTGGCCGTCTCATTGGGGGGCCGAGGCTCCTGCCGATGGTAAGCCCCAAGAAGACCTGGGCGGGATTGCTGGGGGGGATGGTCTCGGCTGCGGCCATCGGAGCCCTGATGTGGCCCTTTGTCGATCTGCACCCGGATCTCGGTGTGCTATTGCTGGGGGGAGCCGCCTTGGCGGTGGTGGCGCAAATGGGGGATCTGGGCGAAAGTTGGATCAAGCGCCATTGGGGGGTGAAGGACTCCAGCGCCATCATCCCTGGACACGGCGGAGTGCTCGATCGGGTCGATGGGCTGCTATCCGCTGGCGTGGTCTTGGCCCTGGTGCTCGCGGGAATGGTGTGAAAGCGGAATGACGGATTTTCGACGCGGCGTCACCATCCTGGGATCAACCGGGTCGGTGGGCAAGAATACCGCTGCCTTGGTGGAGGCGCGTCCCGATCTTTACCGCGTCGAGGCTCTGACGGCGCACTCCAACGGGAAGATCCTGGCGGAGCAGGCCCTGCGACTGCGACCGAAGTTTGTGGCTGTGGCGGACCAGGCCGCGTATGAGCCGTTGAAGCAGGCGCTGGCAGGGACGGGAATTGTCGTCGCCGCTGGTCCTGGAGCCGTGGTGGAGGCAGCAGAGCGCCCCGCCGAATGGGTCATGTCGGCCATTGTCGGCGCGGCAGGGTTGGCTCCCACTTTGGCGGCGGTGCGGCGTGGCGCCACCATCGGTTTGGCGAACAAGGAATGTCTGGTTTGCGCCGGAGCCCTGATGATGGCCGAGGTGGCGCGGCACGGCGCGGTGATCCTGCCAGTGGATTCCGAACATTCCGCCATTTTCCAAGTATTGGATGTCCAGCAAATCGAGGCGGTGGAAAAGATCATCCTGACTGCCTCGGGCGGGCCGTTCCGCACCTGGGAGCGGCAAGACATGACCTCGGTCACCCCAGAACAGGCGGTCAGCCACCCCAATTGGTCCATGGGTGCGAAGATTTCGGTGGATTCCGCCACCATGATGAACAAAGGGCTGGAGGTCATTGAGGCCTACCACCTGTTCGGCTTACCGGAACAGAAAATCGAGGTCCTGGTTCACCCGCAATCGGTGATTCATTCCATGGTCGCTTATGGCGATGGTTCGGTGTTGGCGCAATTGGGAACACCGGATATGCGCACCCCCATCGCCTATGCCTTGGGATGGCCGCGACGAATTGCCACCTCAGCTCCTCGGCTGGATCTGGCGGCGATTGCCTGCCTGACCTTCTCTGCCCCGGATGGAGAGCGGTTTCCTGCCCTTAGTTTGGCTCGGCATGCCTTGCAGGCAGGGGGGGGCGCGCCTACTGTCTTGAATGCGGCCAACGAAATCGCGGTTCAGGCCTTTCTCTCGCGGGAGATTGGGTTTCTCCAGATCGCCGATGTGGTAGAGGCGACTTTGGAAGCCATGGGAACACTTGTTTTATCCTCCATCGAGGATGTGCTGGCAACCGACCAAGAGGCTCGGCGGCAAGCACAAGACCGTATTCGAGAGAAATTTTCTCGATAACCGTCCTTCTCCTTTCATGATGAACCTCACCGAGATCGGGTAGACATGGAATTTCTTGCAAACACATGGTATTTTTTCGTCGTTCTCACCGTCGTGGTCTTTGTCCACGAGCTTGGCCACTATTCGGTGGCGCGGTGGAATGGGGTGAAAGTCGATGTCTTCTCCATCGGTTTCGGTCCCGAGATCTTTGGTTTCACCACTAAGACAGGAACGCGCTGGAAGTTTAGTCTCCTCCCTCTGGGGGGATACGTGAAGATGTTCGGGGATGCGGACGCTGCCTCGGCTACCGGGGATGACCGCCCCATGACCGAGGAAGAAAAAGCCGTCAGCTTCCGTCACAAGCGAGTCGGCCAGCGCGCTGCCATCGTTTTTGCAGGCCCGGCAGCAAATTTCGTCTTCGCCATTGTCGTGCAGGCCATCTTGTTCATGGCTCTTGGACAGTCGGTGATCGATCCCGTCATCGGTTCGGTCGAGCCAAATTCCGCCGCGAGCGAGGCGGGGCTGCTCCCGGGGGATCGGGTGCTCTCCATCAATGGCGAGAAGGTCAAACGGTACACCGATATTGACCGTGCCGTCGCCTTATCAGCGGCTCAACCCTTGGAAATCCTCTACCAGCGCGGTGAGATTCAGACGACCGTCACGGTAACCCCCAAAGTCGTTGAGCATCCCAGCAACTTTGGTGGCCTGGAGAAATTTCCCACCCTCGGAATCGCGCAAGATATGGAGCCGATTATCGGTGGCGTGACCGCCGCCGATTCGCCCGCCGGTCTCGCCGGTCTCGCTGCTGGGGATCGCGTTCTTGCCATCAACGGGACCGAAATCCGGCAATTTCCCGATATCGGCCGCATCGTGCGGGCGGTGGGGGAAACACCAACCACCGTGATCTACGAACGGGAAGGGAAACAAGGCAGTGTGACCCTTACCCCCAAGAGGGTTGGGGATAAACTCTTGATGGGCATTCGGAATGCGCCGAGCAAAAAGGCTGTGGTCCGTCATAACCCCATGAGCGCCGTGGTGGAATCTCTTCGCGAAACCGGGATCATGATCTCGTCCACCTTCATCGGTATCGGGCAGATGATCACCGGTGTGCGGGACAGCGAGGAGCTGAGGGGGCCATTCGGTATTGCCCAAGGGGCGGGAGAGGCTGCGAAGATCGGCCTTGCTGCCATCGTGTTTTATACCGTTCTGTTGTCCCTCAATCTCGGACTGATCAATCTTTTTCCCATCCCAGTACTCGATGGCGGTCACTTGGTTTTCTACAGCATTGAGGCCATTCGGGGCCGTCCGGTGGGGGAGAAGGCTCAGGAATACAGCTTCATGGTCGGCCTGTTCCTGGTACTGACGCTGATGGTTTATGCCACACGGAATGATATTGTGTCGTCCTCCTTTTGGGTGGCGATCACGAACTTCTTTTCGTGATGATATAGAGCGGGTCAAGGGTCTCTGACCCTTGCGGGGGTGTCGGGGGCAGGGCCCCTGACGAGGGCGTAAGCCCATACCCAAGCCCCCCCCCGACCCCCCAACAAAAAACCCCCGATTGTTTCGGGGGTTTT
>JAVBJO010000023.1:0-2724 GCA_031546925.1 Rhodospirillaceae bacterium | reverse complement strand
GGGGGCTGCCGCCCCAACCCCGCCCGGGGCAAATGCCCCGGACCCCCTTTTCTTTTGCCACTCTCGCCAACGTCGTATACTGTTTCTCTTTGCATTGGCGCGGAGGTTTTTTTGATGACGGACACATGGGCTCCCGATAGTTGGCGGGGCAAGCCGCTCATCCAGGTTCCTTCCTATCCGGATGCGGCGCAATTGGCCGCAACCGAGGCTGAACTCTCCTTATTCCCCCCCCTGGTCTTTGCTGGGGAGGCGAGGCGCTTGCAATCTGCCCTCTCCCGGGTGGCGGAAGGCAAGGCATTTCTACTTCAAGGGGGCGATTGCGCCGAAAGTTTTGCTGAATTTCGCGCCAACAATATTCGTGATACCTTCCGCGTGCTGCTTCAGATGGCGGTGGTTCTGACTTATGGCGCAGCCATGCCGGTGGTGAAAGTCGGACGCATGGCCGGACAATTCGCCAAGCCTCGCTCGGCAGATACCGAGACCATTGGGGGAGTCGAACTTCCTAGCTATCGCGGCGATATCATCAATGGGCCGGATTTCACGCCAGAGGCGCGAATCCCCAACCCACGGCGCATGATCCAGGCCTACAATCAATCGGCGGCCACCCTCAATCTTCTTCGCGCTTTTGCCCAAGGGGGATACGCCGATCTTCACAAGGTGCATCAGTGGACGCTTGATTTTCTGGGAGGTTCCCTCCAGGGGCTCCAGTTCATGGATCTCGCCAATCGACTGAGCGAGACCCTCGCCTTCATGGCCGCCTGTGGCCTCACCAGTGAGACCACGCCGCAAATTCGCGAAACCGATTTCTTTACCGCTCATGAAGCTCTGCTGTTGCCTTACGAGCAAGTGTTGACACGCATCGATTCAACCAGTGGGAAATGGTACGATTGTTCCGCTCATATGCTGTGGATCGGCGAGCGGACCCGTCAGCTCGACGGTGCTCATGTGGAGTTCCTGCGTGGGGTCCACAATCCCATCGGCTTCAAGGCCGGCCCGAACATGACCCCCGATGAACTCATCGGTCTGATTGACATTCTCAATCCTCACAACGAGGCGGGACGAATTTCGGTCATCACGCGGATGGGGCCAGAGAAAATCAAGGACAAACTTCCGGGATTGATCCGGGCCACGGTGCGCGAGGGATTGAAGGTGGTGTGGGTCTGCGATCCCATGCATGCCAACACCGTCAAGGCCGGAGACTACAAAACACGGGAATTTGATCAGATCCTTGCCGAAGTCCGCGCCTTCTTCGATGTTCACAAAGCCGAGGGAAGTCATGCCGGTGGGGTTCACTTTGAAATGACCGGGCAGGATGTGACCGAATGTGTGGGCGGTGTCGTCGGCGTCTCCCAGGAAAGCCTGGGAGACCGCTACGAAACCCACTGTGACCCAAGGCTGAACGCAAACCAGGCGTTGGAACTGGCGTTCCTCATCGCAGAGGTTCTGCGAGGATAGGTTTTACGAGGCGTAGGACGCGAGACTCACCATCGGAACGTCCTTCGCCTCGATTCGCTTGCGTCCCCCCAGGAAGGTGAGTTCGAGAATCGCCGCCGCTCCGCAGACGTCCGCTCCGACGCCGCGCAGCAGGTCGATGGCGGCGCACATGGTTCCTCCCGTGGCGAGAAGATCGTCCACGACCATCACCCTCTGTCCCGGCAAGATGGCGTCTTCTTGAATCTCGATCGTGTCGGTCCCGTATTCCAGAGCGTACTCGTGACGGATGGTACGCCCCGGCAGTTTGCCCTTCTTGCGAACCATGATGAATCCACAGGAGAGCTTAAGCGCTAAAGGTGCCGCAACCAGAAAGCCACGGGATTCAACCCCAGCCAGCACATCAGGCTGATGTTTCCGGATCTCTCTCGCCAGCCGGGCCACGGTGATCTGCCAAGCGTCTGGATGCGCCAACAACGTGGAGATATCGTAAAATAAGATGCCGGGCTTGGGAAAATCGGGAATCGCTCGAATGTGCTGCTTGATATCCATGATGTGCGCTCAGGGCAAGGGGAACGAGAAGGAGAACCTAGTCGGGATCAGGCCACCAGGTCAACGACCGATGCGATTCAGCCGCTTGTGTCCCGGCGGAGCCTCCAATACAGTCATCCCACGTTACCCCTTTGGTTCGAGACTCCCTTATGATCCGTCCATGCCTCCTCTCCTTGTTCGCGGTTTTCGCCCTCGCCTCCTGCTCCTCGAGCAATAAAGCTAGTCTTCCTTGTCCCCCGATCTATATCTTGGGGGAAGCGGGTAGCCTCTCGCGCCTTGCGCCGGGGGGGAATGGCGTCGATTTCGATGCCGAAATCGTGAAATTCAACGGAAGTTGCGCCTATAACGAAAAGGGTGCAAACGTCGAAGTGAGCGTTACCTTCCAGGTGGCAAAAGGAAGTGCAAATACATCAAATAAAGCAGAATTTTCCTATTTTTCTGGGATACCATACTACTATCCGGCATCGGATGCTAAGATGCTCTTTCCTGTGAGTGTCTCGTTTAAAAATGAGACCAGCGTGCGGTTTACGGATCAGACAATTTCGATCGATATTCCCATCAAAGGGGGAGAAGCGATTGAGAAATATGAAATCTTTATCGGAATACAGCCGACGGCGGAGGAGTTGAGCCGGAGGCGTCAGGAGAGGGGGACGAAGTAACAGGGGTGGGGGGGGGGGTGGCCCGGGTGCCCAGTTAAGCAGCCGCCGGGTTGTATAGACAAAAAGGCAACAACACCGCCCG
>JAVBJO010000168.1:0-11981 GCA_031546925.1 Rhodospirillaceae bacterium | reverse complement strand
GGGGGGCGGGGCCCGCGGCCGGGGGGGGGGGGGGGGCGGCACCCCCGGCCCACGCCCTCACCCCAGCCCCCCCGACCCCAAACAAACACCCCCTAAAAAATGGGGGTTTTTGTGGGGGGGTCGGGGGGGATGGGTTCAGGGCTTGCGCCGGGGCTGCCGCCCCAACCCCCGCCCGGGACGATGCCCCGGCCCCCCTTCTCTTTCAGCGCATCAGCCCTTCACCAATTGCACCTGAATCAACCTTCCCCCCTCCTCGTCAGAGAGAAGAAACTGGCCGCCATCCGTCAGTTTCACGTTCTGACCGATGGGCACGTCCTTTTTCTCGGCGATGTCGCGCAGGCGCGGCATGCCTTCGTTGACGAGAAACCACTCGCCTTGGTGGCATTGGAAATACCCCACGCGTTTCTTCTGCGCCGGAGAGAGATGTTCATTGGGGAAGATATTGCGGTTGACGTGCCAGGGAAACAAGGATTGCCCGTCCCAAACCATGACCCGGTGGTTGTCCGGTTGGTAGGAGCCACTGTGGCGGCTGGAGTACAGATTGAGGACCGGAAGCTGCCCCGCGTAGGGCGTGCCACAAAACGGGCATTTGGGTTTTGTGCTGTTGTCGAAGACGTACCATCCCATCTCGCACTTATGGGAGCAGGGTTGGATCATGTCGATGGTCCGCACCAGGGCATTTTCCCATTCGTTCGCGGTGGGGCGGTTTTGTGGCTCGTGCAGGCCGTCCACGAAGGCCTTGCGGAACAGCTCGGCCAGCAGGGGCCCGGCGATGGTATAGGGCATTTTGCCCGGATCCCCCCACGGGAGCGTTTCGGGACGAGTCAGCTGATCGCCTTTCACGCGATTGCTGGCGTCGGTCGGGTGCTCGACGAAGAGGGCCTTCTTGCCCATGGAAAGCTCTTCGTCCTTGGAACTGTCCAGATCGTTGACTTTACCGCCTCTTAAGGGATGGCGGTAAAACAGGTACATGTAGATCAGAACCGCGAGGGCGTGCCGGTCCGTCAGCGAGGACGGAAGCTTACGGTTGGGATCGGTTTTGTCCAGGGATTGGGTGGCGATCACCTCGGGAGCAATGAAGTCGGGCGTTCCCACCACGTCGGGAGCGAATTTCCCCGGCACGACCAAGCCATCAATATCAATGATACAGGCTTTCCCCCCCGAGGGATCCACCAGAACGTTCTTATAGGACAGATCGGAATGGGCGAGCCCCGCCGCGTGGAGGCGTCGGACGGCACGGCTGATCATCAGGCAAATCTGGAGATGGGAAAGCCAGGTTCCCTTCTCTTGCGGGGCGAGGAACTTGGAGCGATTCGAGGCACTTGCGAACCATTTCCCCTCCTTTTCCCGGCCCTTGATTTTCAGCATGTCGTTATTGACGGAACCGTGAGCGAAGAAAAAGTGCGGTTTGTAAACGGGCACCACCACGCCGAGCCGCCCCTCCCTTTCGACAATATCCGTCGGCCAGCAAAAGAGATTCTGCCAATAATCGCCGCCTTCCTTCTCGAAAATACCCTCCCGGTAGGGACCAACGATGGATTTCAGCCGTTCTTTACCTTGGAAGTCAAGCGGATCGCGGAAAAAAGCGACGACATAAGAGCGATCCGGACTGAAGTAAACGTCCTTCATGCCGCCTTGGCCGATGATTTCGTCTTTATATTCGATCTGACGCCCGCCTTGGGTCGTGAGCTTGATAACAGCCATGGCACAGGTTCCTTCAGGGCATCAGGACCGCAAGAGTCCGGTCGTCGTGGTTCCCAGGGGACCAAAAATCCAGCCAATCCAGGAACTGCTTTTCCATCTCAGGATTGGTGCGACTGAAGTCCACGGCTTTGCAGAGGTCATCGTTCCAAAAAGACTCCCACTGGGCTGGGTCCGCGAAGACCTTGTCGGTGGGGAACTTTGGATCAGAGATACCATCCGTCATCAGAGCAAGGGCGGTGAAATCCTTCTTTATGACGAAGAAGAGGCGTTTGACCACCTCGGCGAAGCCGCCCGAGAATTCTGATTTCTGGAGAAAGCGAGTCTGCCCGGCGAACTCGCCACTGTCGGGGAGGGTCAGAGGCACCAGCGTCTTTTCGCCCCGGTCAAAGACCGCCGCTCCCCCATCGCCGACGGAGAACCCGGCCATGAACCAGCCTTCCGGGATTTTCCGCGCCACGCTGATAATCAAGGTGGTGGAGAACGCCGAGGCCTTTTCGTCGTGAGCAGCGGCTTCCTCCTCAATCGCCTTCGCCGCGTTGAAGGCCGCCGTGGCCAGCGATTGGTAGAGTTGGCTCTGGATCTGTACCGTAGCGTCGGGATTGCCCTCTTGGTGGGCCGGGACGAGCCGCGACAGATGGGGGGTGACGTGGTCTTCCAGCAACTTCGGCAGATCGCCGAGCACCCTGTCCACCGCCACCTTGGAGCCCTGTCGCGAGTATGGGGCGCTGCCCGCTCCATCGGCCACCACGGCGATATGCCAGCCCTCGGGCCCCCTGGTCAGCAGGCCGAAGTCGTCATCGCGGAACGTCCCGTCCTTCGCGTGAGAGCGGCCTCGTTTGCTGGCCGCGACGCAGAGAAGTGCCCCCTCTGTCCGGGCGAAGGCCTCGTCGGGTTTCCAGAAGGGCGCCTCCCTGTCGCTATCCTTCGAAATCCACAAGGATTTCGGATCGGGGATCACGGCCAGATGCGCGACAAGCTCCGTTTGCTTCCCCTGGAGGAGCCCCTGAAAGCGCAGCACGAAATCGCCGCTTGTGGCCGGTCGGCCCATCAAGCGCGCTGAGGCCTCGTCCAGAGCAAGACCCGATCCACCGTTGTCCTCCAGCCGCAGCTCCCGGAGTCCTTCCACCTCAAGGGTGGTTTCATAGGGCGCGTTGGCCTTGGCGTTTTTGAGGTAGATGGCCTTCTTCGCCAGTTTGTTGGTCAGGGCCATGAGGTTCTCCGAAAGAACCGATCCAGCGGGAAAGGCGGGCACGGCGCTCTGGAAGGGCACGGGCTTCGCCTCCTCGGGGGGAGTCGGGACGGCAACCGCCGCCAAAGGAGGGGGATCTGGGGGAGGCAGGGGCTCCAGGAACGTCTCGGTGGGAATGTATTTGGTATCCTCCGAGAGGGCGTCGAGGGAACCGGGGGTGATTTCCTCCAAGGAGGGTTCGTCTTTCACCCGACTGCGGACGACGGCTGGATCTTTGTCGTAAAGATCCATGATCAGATGGACTCGCCTAGTTTCCGGGGAAAGCCCCGTGAGACCCAGGAAGCCCTCTCCCGGATCGGGGACATGCTCCAGCTTCGCCAGTTGGAGCAGGTGGAGCACGGTGGCCTTCAGAGGCAGCGACAGCTTGTAGTCCGGGCTCATCCTCGCCCTCGCCCGATATCGAAATTTTCGTCGCCGCCAAAGTAGGCACCCGTCTTACCGCACCAGGGACAGGTGTGCTCTCCCTCTCCATCAACACAGTGAATCCCGCCGCAACTGCAAAGAGCCATGCCGAAGGGGGCGTTACAGTACGGACATTGGGGCGCGCCCACCAAGGCGTCGGAACTGACCGACTGTCCGGTGTCCGAACCATCCGACAGATCGAAATAGCTGTTCTTCACCGGCACAACCGCGCTAAGAGCGTACTCCCGTGTCTCCAGGAGGTGAGCGAGAGTCCGGTCAGAGGTCTCGATTCGGCCCATGTGCCGCTCGTATTTCATCACGTAAGGAGATTTTTTGTGCTCGCACTTGCCGATGAACACGGCATAGCGATCATCAATGCCCGCGAAGGGCGAGAGCCCTCTGGCTCCCTCCAGCGGGGCCAGAAAATGCGGATCCGTCTTGGCGAGGCAGACCTTGCCATCCAGTCCGGAACTGACGCTTCGGCTTTGGCTCTGGATGGACATGCTGATCCATTTGATGAAGCGAGCAAAGGCGTCGGGAGCCGTGTCGTCGAACACGATCACCTCGTCGGTGAGCTGCTTCAGCAGGGCATGATCGGCCCCCCCGCCAATGGAGACCGCTACCAGATTCACCCGGTCCCGGTACGAGCGCCTCCACCGTTCCACCGCACGGGCGGGGTTATCGGTCGGGTGCCCATCGGTGAGCAAGAATACGATCGGCTTCCAATCGCCCTTGAGGACGGCGGTGGTTCTCATAACCGTTTGATCGATTTCGTCCATCAAGTGGGTGAGACCGGCCCCCAACGCGGTTCCTCCGCCGACCGGGAGTTCCGGGGGGTGGAAAGACATAAGCTCGGTCAGGTGGGTGAGGGTTCGCGCCTTCCCCGCGAAAACAAGCACCGAAAGATAGGCCGTTTCGAGAGCGTAAGGATCCTGACGGAGGGCGGACAGGACCACCCCGATGCCCTCCTCCAGGTGGTAGAGGCTTTCGCCCACCATGGATTCGGAGACATCAATGAGAAAAAAGATTGGCAGTCGGCGCATCGCAGGTTCCCCCCCTAGAAGACGACCTGAATTTCGGGCGGCGGCGGTGGAAGGGCGACAGCACTGGTCGCTCCCATGGATTTATTGCCCCCGGCAATGGCCGCGGTTACCCATTTGAAGAAGCTGGAGAACAGAGCGGAATCCATGGTGTCCAAGGAAACCACATGATCGCAGAGGGATTGAATGTCCTCCTTGCGCACCTTGGGGCCAGCCACGCACCCAATCACACTGGCGAACCCGATGGAGCGGATCAGCGGGCATTGTTGCTCGAACAGTTGAATATCCGAAGGCTTCCCGTCGGTCATGACGAAGAGGTAAGGCGCCCAATCACCTTTCATTTCCGCCGTCGAGACCTTAATCTCTTGCCGGATGCGCTTGCCCAGGGTTTCAAGGGCCAGCCCAAGATGAGTCGGCCCCGATTGGGGCGTGGTGATGACTGGAACTTGAAGTTGGTCCAGGGGTGTCAACGGAACCACAATCTTGGCATCCACATCAAAGGTGATGATGCTGACGTGGACGGTCTCCAGCGCATGGGGGTCTTGCCGCAGAGCGCTGACCATGACGCGAATACCATTGTTTACGGCCTCGATGGGTTCGCCGCGCATGGAGCCAGAGGTATCAAGCAACAAATAGACCGGAAGTCGTCTCATGGTCTTTCTCTTTTCGTCAGACCAGGGTGATCTGGGGCGGGGGCGGAGGTAGCTCGCTGATCTCGCTGGAATCGGCCTTGGTGAGATCGACCTTCTTCGACGTGGTGGAGATGCTCGCCGACACCCACTTAAAGAAGGCGCCGATGGTGTTGCTGTCGGCGGTATCGAGGGAAACCACCACCTCGGTGATCTGCTTCAAGATCTTGGTGTCGGCCTTCGGTCCCGCCGCGCAGGCGATGACCAGGCCGGTCTTGGCCTGCTTGAAGACGTTTAGCCCCTTCATCCAATCATCGGTTGGCTGGCCATCGGTCATGAGAAAGACCAGAGGCTTCCAATCGCCTTTGCTTTCAGCGGTGGTTTTTTGCACCTCCCGCTCGATGCATTCCTGGGTCAGCCGCAAGGCGTCGCCCAACGCGGTGGTGGAGCCTGCCTCAATATTGGGCGGCTGAAACGCGGTCAACTCGGTGAGCGGAACCACTTGGCGCGCCTTTGCGTCGAACACGATGACCGATAGGAAGGCGGTCTCCAAGGCGTAAGGATCTGTCCGCAGGTTGCTCACCAGCAGCTGCATGCCGTTGCGAACCGCCTCAATGGGCTCCCCGTGCATGGAACCGGACACATCCAGGACGAGGTAAACGGGAAGGCGACGCATGGGCTTTCTCCTCCTTCTTGGCAAGAGTTAGCCAACGTTGATGCCGTATTGACCGCACATGGCGGCGAGTCCGCCCGCGTAGCCCTGGCCCACCGCACGGAACTTCCATTCGCCGTTGTGTCGATACACCTCGCCGAAGACCATGGCGGTCTCGGTGCTGTAGTCCTCCGACAGGTCGTAGCGAGCGATTTCCTTGCTGGTCTCGTCATTGACGATGCGGATAAAGGCATTCTTGACCTGACCGAAGTTTTGCTTTCGGGCCTCCGCATCATGGATGGTGACGGTAATGGCGACCGACTGCACATCCTGGGGGACGCTCCCCAGCACCACGCGAATGGCCTCGTCGTCGCCGTCACCGCTGCCGGTTTTGTTGTCACCGGTGTGCTCCACCGAACCGTCCTTGGACTTCAGGTTGTTGTAGAAGATAAAATCATCGTCGCCCCGGACCTTGCTGTTGGCCCCGAGCAGGAAAGCCGAGGCATCCAAGTCGAAATCGGCCCCATCCGTGGCCCGCGCATCCCAACCCAAGCCGATGAGAATTTTCTTCAGTTCCGGCTCGGACTTGGACAGAGAGACGTTTCCACCCTTATTCAACGAAATAGCCATGTTCGCATCCCCACTTGCTTTCATGAGCCTCCTCCTTCTGCGGAGGAAGCTCTCGTGTTTTTCTCTTAAGGGGTCATTTCCCCTGACTTGTGTTCGGCCTCTGCCTTCTCATCCTTCCTGGGCGCCTCGTCTTTTCCGTGGCGGGTGAAGAACGCGACCAGGATCCCCAGCACCACCAACAAAATTATGTAAATCATGTTCGCATCCCCCCTTGCTCCCATGAGCCTCCCCCTTCCGGGGAGGAGGCTCTTGTGCTCTTCTTTTAAGGGGTCGTTTCCCCTGACTTGTGTTCGGCCTCTGCTTTCTCATCCTTCCCGGGCTCCTCGTCTTTTCCGGGCCAGATGAAGGACGCGACCACCCCTGCGGCCAAGGTGCCCAGCACCACCAACAAACTCATGTTGGCACTGATGTGCAAGAAATCCCACCCAAAAACATGCTCGCCTGACTGGAGCGTGAGCTTAAAGGCGATGAAGAAGAGCAGAGCGATCACCGCCTTCTCCAGATGCACGAGATACTTGGTCATGGCCGCCAGCACGAAATACAGCGACCGCAGGCCAAGCACCGCGAAGATCATCGCCGCATAGACCAGCAGGGGCTCTTGGGTGACGGCGATCACGGCTGGGACCGAATCGAAGGCGAACATGATGTCCGAGGTTTCAATGGCCATCAGGCACAAGAACGCTGGTGTCGCGAAAATGGCGGCATTCTTGATGGTCTGAAGGCTCGGATCCGATTTGCCCAACTCGTTGACGATGGCCCGGGTGACAAAGAAATTCTCCGCGTGCAGGCGGGGAAAGACGGGCATCAACTTTTCGGTCAGCTTCACCGACCAATGATGAGAGTAGTCGGCAATCTCCTCGTCATCGCTTTTCGCGGTGAGCATCTTGTAGCCGGACCAAGCGACGATCGCGGCAAAAATAAAGCCCACCCACGGTGCCAGAGAAAACAGACCGGTTCCCACCGCCACGAAAATGGCACGGAACACCAGGGCGCCAATGATGCCCCAATAGAGAATCCGGTGTTGCAGGTGTCCCTTGATGCCAAACGAGGCGAAAATGGCCATGAAAACGATCAAGTTGTCCACGGACAGGGATTTTTCCAGGGCCACACCGGCCAGGTAAAGATCGGCCCATTGCTTATCGAAACGAAACCACAGGTAGCCGTAGAACGCGACCGCCAAGCTGATCCAAAAACCAGACCACAAAGAGGCGTCCAGGATCGAGATTTCTTTCGTATTCCGGTGAGCAAACAGATCCATGAAGACGGATAAACCGATAACCAGAAAGAAGATCGCAATCGTCTCGATTGGAAAGCCAAAGTGATTCATGGAGGATCCTTGTGGTCTTAAAGATTGAAATCGCTGGGATTCAAGCCGAGTTCAGAGCACATGCGCCGGACGACGTTCTGTTCTCTTTGGTCAAAGTTACCGTCGGCGGCACCAATGGCGCAGCAGACGCGAACCAGGAGTTGTGCTTGCGGTTTGCCGCGGAATTTGCCAATGACTTGCATGGCTTCTCCGGTTCCGATGGTGGCATCGAAATCGAATTTTTCTGCGTATTTCTGGAAGATTTTAACGACGTCACTGGAGTCGAAGACCTTAAGTTGATCCGACGTCTTCAAAAATCCCATCATTTTCTGTTTTTCTTCAGAAGAGACATTTCCATCCCCGTAAGCGACCATGGTGCATCCCGCGATCACCGCCTCAAGCAAGTCTTTGCTTTTGAATTTGGTAATCTCGGTGTTGATACTGTCACGAGCTTCGGTGACGTTCTTCTTCAACCATTCCGTAAACGACATTTCTGTTTCCTTTCAGTCCTTGGAGCCGGCGGCCCAACGGAGACCCCAGCGATAGGCTTGGTCCATCTGCTTATGTCCTTGGAAGTATCGTTCTTCCTTGGTGACTTTTAACTTTCCGCGGTCGTTTTCGATCAAAGCGACCGCACACATGCCCTGTCCCGAGGAGGGATTGTCCAGGTTGACCTCGATATCCTGTTGCCCGGGAATTTTCACCGTGGCCACGCCACGTGCGGCAGCCCAATTGGGGGCACCCTCGTAAATGAAGGCAAAGACAAGAATCCGTCTGATCTGCGACAATTTGTTGCCGTTGATCCGAATATTCTCACCCTCGGTTACCGCCCCGGTACGGTCGTCGCCGGCGTGTTGGATAAAGGGTTCGTTCCGGTAATCGCCCCACGCCCGCCCCAGGGCCTGGATGCACCCGGCATCGCCGTTTTCCAGTTCCCAAAGACAACCCAGGTCAAGGTCGATACCTTTATTGCCACCCAACAGGGAACCGAGGAAACCGCTGGCTTTTTTCTCGGGGCGTTGAGTCCAGTTGAGGTTAAAGACAATCTCGCCAAACCCCTCGCTGGTCTTTTTCTCCAGGGAGACAGACTGACCTCGTTTCTCCAGCGTTACCTTGCTCAGAGAGACGGGCTTCGCTGGAGGCGGCGGCGGCGGGGAAGGCGGCTGCGCAGCTACGGCGACGGGCTCATCGGCCACATCGACCCCATATTGACGCGCCAGAGGGGCGAGTCCGCCGGAGAACCCTTGCCCGATCGCCCGGAATTTCCACTGGTCCTTGCGACGATAGACCTTGGCGAGGGTAACGGCCGTCTCTTGCATTCCCGCCACCGGCAGGTCGAAGCGTGCCAGCTCCTCCCCCGACGCGAGATCCACCAGACGGGCGAAGACCCCTTTGAGCTGGCCGAAATTCTGTCCCCGCGTTTGGCCCTCGTGGAGGGTCAAGCACAGATCAATGGATTCGAGAGTCGAGGACACCTTCCCCAGGTCGATCTCGAAGGCTTGAACGTCCAGAGGAGCCCCGGCGGAGGGGGAGGGCAGAAACCGGACGGAACCGTCCGGAGACGCCTGAGCGCCATAGAAGACAAAGTGCCCATCATCAGGCACCTTGCCGTCCGGCTTCAGCATGAAGGCCGAGCCATCAATCTCCCTTCCGGGTAGGGCCTTAGGGTCCCATCCGATGGCGATCAAGATTCGACCCGCTCCAGGAATGCCGGTGTTGGCCCCTGGTGTTAAAGCGATGACTCCCATACGGTCCTCCCCCCTTTCCCGAGACGGGTTACAGGGCTGCGGTGATTGCCGGCATCATGTCGTGGAAGGTCCGCCCGGAGGTCTTCTCTCCGATGGCATGAAGTTTCCACTCCCCATTATGTCGGTAAATTTTTGCCATGACCAAGCCGGTATGCGGTCCGGACTCGTTTAAGGTGAAGCTCGCCATTTCCGTTCCGGTGCTTTCGTCCACCACCCGGCACCGGGCATTGGCGATTTTATCGAAGGTCTGGCCTTGGAAGGAATTGACCGTGAAGACCAGGGACTTGACCGTGGCGGGAAGCTTCGACAGGTCCACCTTGATGACCTCGTCGTCGCCATTGCCCGCGCCGGTGCGGTTATCGCCGGTGTGCAGGATGGCACCGTTCATGCCCTCAAGCTGACGGAACCACACTTCCCCGACCATTTTCCCCGATTCGTCGAACACCAGACAAGACGCATCCAGATCGATGTCGTCATTGTTGCCGAAAAGCCCACCGAAGAGCCCCCCTTTCTTGGCAACATCCCAGCCGAGACCCATGAAAATCCGTGCGAGACCCCCGCCTTCCTTGGACAGGCTGACCTTTTGACCCTTTGAGAGAGAAACACCCATGACACCCTCTCCTTATCAAATGCTCACACCGAAATTCTTGGCGAGGGGGCCAAGGCCGCCAGCAAAGCCCTGGCCAATGGCCTTGAACTTCCATTCTGCACCGTTCCGGTACAGTTCACCAAAGATCATGGCGGTTTCGGTGCTGTAGTCTTCGGACAGATCGTAGCGCACGATTTCTTTACCGTCCGCTTTATTGATAATGCGAATATAGGCATTACCGACTTGACCAAAATTCTGTTTGCGCGCCTCGGCGTCATGGATGGTCACCGAGAAGGCGATCTTCTGCACATCTAGGGGAACCTTAGGCAGGTCGATGGCGACGACTTCATCATCCCCCGCGCCCGCGCCGGTCTGATTATCGCCCTGGTGGACGACGGAGCCATCACTGGATGTTTTGTTGTTGTAGAAGATGAAATCGGCATCGCTGCGGACTTTTCCACCCTCGTTCAGCAGAAACACCGAGGCATCCAGGTCAAAGGCCGAACCATCGGTCACGCGGGCATCCCAGCCCAGACCGACATCGATGGCCGCGAGACCAGGAGCCTCCTTATTCAGGGAAACATTACCGCCCTTCGACAGTGAAACAGCCATGAGATCCTCCAGAGGAGAGTGTTGGAGCAACGTGAAAAACGACGCTTAAAAAAAACGTCCCTCCCATCTCTTCGCCGCAACGGAAGCGGCATCGAGACGAGTGATAGAGATAGGTAAGGATTGTCCACAACGCAAACAAACAAGTCAACCGCATTTGTACCAGCTTTTTTCTCTCCCGCGTGACTACAGGGTCATGCCAACGACATTATGGGGGGCAAATCGCCCTCCACCGGGCGAAATTTTTTACGAAAGGAAGTGTTCACAAAGAAGAGGCATCGCATTGCCTCCTACCCTGAGGTACCATGCTCCAGTCAAGGTATCGTTGGTGGGAAAGCAGGGGGTAAAACGTGAAAGTTTGGTTTAACAAGGGACTCTCCAACACCTACGATGCCCTTGTCTCGATCCGGGATTCCGACCTTGAGAAGCGCTTTCATCTCCGCGCCACCCATACCGACCCCTACTCCGCCGTGTCGACCGCCGCTCACGCGTTCGCCGTGGAACCCCCTGGCCTCGATCCAGAGGCCTACGTGGCGTGGTGCCTCGCCCAGTGCGTCGAGCATGGCATCCGTCTCTTCGTTCCTCAGCGACGGCGCGAGGTCATCGCCGCGCGGCGCGAAGCCTTTGAGGCCCAAGGGGTAAAACTCTCCGTCATGGGATCGCCCTCGATCTTGGCGATGGTGGACCGCAAGCATGACCTCTACAACGACCTCAGGGGGACATCCGTTCCCATCCCGCTCTTCCGGACGTTCCGAACGCTCGACGCCTTTGATGCCGCCGTGGCGGAGCTTGAGCCTCGTGTCGGGCGGCTTTGCGTCAAACCCTGTGTGGGGGTCTTCGGGGCCGGTTTTCGTATTCTGGAACGCGACGGTTGCGAATTCCAGCGCCTCCTTTCGGGCGATTCTTTTCGGATCTCGTTTGCGGCCTTCCGAGCCGCCTTGGCGGAGTCTCCCCAAGAGCGAGACATGATGATCATGACCTACCTGCCCGGAACCGAGCGAAGCGTGGATATTCTCGCGTATCGGGGAAAACTGGTCCAAGCCGTCTCCCGGGTGAAGATCGGAAGCCACCAGATCCTAGAAAAAGAGGGGCCTTCGGTGGCGCTTGCCGCTTTTCTTACCGAACGATACGCCTTGGAAGGGGTTTTTAACCTCCAAACCAAGGAAGGCGAGGGGACGCCCTATCTGTTGGAGATCAACAGCCGCATGTCCGGGGGATTGGTTTATTCCAGCATGTCCGGGCTTGCGTTCGCTTATTGGAATTTGATGCTGGTTGCAGGACTCGCTACGCCAGAGGAGGTGCCTCTGCCGAGGGCAGGGATAAGAGTTGTACCCGTTCAGGGGTGTCTTGGTCTGTGAAAGAAAAGGGGGTCCGGGGCATCGCCCCGGGCGGGGGTTGGGGCGGCAGCCCCGGCGCAAGCCAA
>JAVBJO010000195.1:0-3386 GCA_031546925.1 Rhodospirillaceae bacterium | reverse complement strand
GGGGGGGCTGGCCGACTCGATGGGGCTGCCGCCCCATACCCCGCCCGGGGCCATTGCCCCGGACCCCCTTTTCTTTCACCGCATGAGGTCATTCCAATCGGTATAAGGTTGGGAGAGGTCAAGGCGTCCTTGAGCTCTTTTCCTCCAGCCCGGAGATCCCTTCGCGCCGTTCCAGCTCGGCCCAAATGTCCTTGGGTTCAAGACCACAGTCGGCCCACAACACCATCAGGTGATAGATCAAGTCCGCGCTCTCACTAGCGATGGCGGCCTTATCCTGTGCCACGGCGGCGATGACGGTTTCCGTGGCTTCCTCACCCACTTTCTGGGCGATTTTCAGACGGCCACGCTGGAAGAGCTTGGCGGTGTAGGAACGCTCCAAAGAGGCCCCCTGGCGCGAGGCCACCACGCGAAACAAACGCTCGAGGATAGGTTCTTCGGTCATGAGGGGCGGACCTCGCGCACGGGAAGGCCTTGGGCGGCCATGTAAGCCTTGGCTTCAGCGATTGAAAACACACCGAAATGAAAAATCGAAGCTGCAAGAACCGCCGAGGCATGACCCTCGCGGATGCCTTCCACCAGATGCTCCAACGTCCCCACTCCGCCCGAGGCAATCACCGGAACACTGACCGCATCGGCCACGGCGCGGGTTAAGGGAAGATTGAAGCCCTGCCGCGTCCCGTCCCGATCCATGGAGGTCAGCAGAATCTCTCCCGCTCCGTATTCGACCATTCGTTGCGCCCACGCAACGGCATCGATTCCAGTGGCTGTCCGTCCGCCGTGGGTGAAAATCTCGAAACGATCGGGTGCCACTTGCTTGGCGTCAATGGCGACGACGATGCACTGATTGCCGAATTTTTCCGCCGCTTCCCGGACCAGTTCCGGGCGATGGACGGCAGCGGTATTGATGGAAACCTTGTCGGCTCCCGCCAGCAGGAGCTTTCGGATATCCTCCACCTGACGCACCCCGCCGCCCACCGTCAGGGGGATGAAGCATTGCTCGGCGGTGCGCGCCACCACATCGTAAATGGTGTCGCGATTGTCCGAAGTGGCGGTGATATCGAGAAAAGTCAACTCGTCGGCCCCGGCGCGGTCGTAGACCTTGGCTTGCTCCACGGGGTCGCCGGCGTCGATCAGATCGACGAAGTTGACTCCCTTGACCACGCGGCCATCTTTCACATCAAGGCAGGGAATCAAGCGGATCGTCAGCATTTTATGCGTCTCCCCCAGCGCGGAGGGTCAAAATCGCCTCGCGCACGTCGATTTTCCCGTCATAAATGGCTCGCCCCGAAATGACTCCGGCGATTCCCGCCTGGGTGGCCATCAATGCCTTGATGTCCGCCAGCGAGGAGACCCCCCCCGAGGCGATGACCGGCGTGGAAATGGCCCGAGCCAGCGCCGCCGTGGCCTGGACGTTGACCCCCGACATCATCCCATCACGATCAATGTCGGTGTAGATGATGGCGGCGGCTCCGGCGTTTTCGAAGCGAAGCGCCAGCTCCAGGACCGTGAGCTCCGACGTCTGCGCCCACCCTTCGACGGCGACACGACCGCCCTTGGCGTCGATGCCCACGGCAACTTTACCGGGGAAGCGCCGACAGGCCTCGCGGACCAGCTCGGGCTCTCGCAGGGCTACAGTTCCCAGGATCACGCGGGAAACGCCGTTCTCGAGCCAGTTTTCGATCGTATTCATGTCGCGAATCCCGCCCCCCAGCTGCACGGGCACGGTTACCGTGGCCAGAATGGAGCGTACCGCAGCGGCATTCACCGGTTTCCCCGCAAAGGCTCCGTTGAGATCCACCACATGAATCCACTGGGCTCCGGCGGCGGCGAAAATTTGGGCTTGGGCGGCCGGGTTGTGGTTAAAAACCGTGGCCTGGTCCATCTCGCCCAGCCGGAGCCGAACGCAATGCCCGTCCTTAAGATCAATCGCAGGGTAGAGAATCATGGTGTCCACGTCAGAAAGTTAGAAATCACGCGTAAGCCGGTCTCTTGGCTTTTTTCCGGGTGGAACTGGGTTCCGACCACGGTATCCTTGGCGATGACGGCGGCGAGGGTCTCGCCATGCTCGACCTCGGCCACAATCCAGTCCGGCGCTCCGGCAAAATGGTAGGAGTGAACGAAATACGCCGTTTCCCCTTGTGCCACGCCCGCCAGTACGGGATGGCGTTTCGAGGGAAATATCAAGCCATTCCATCCCATATGAGGGATTTTTAACCTTAAATCCGAAGGACGCAAGGCCACCACCTCACCAGGGATCCAGCCCAAACCGGGATGATCGCCGTGTTCTCTGCCCCAAGTGGCGAGAAGCTGCATCCCCACACAAATGCCAAGGAAAGGCCGTCCCCTCTGGAGGACCGCCTCGGTCATGGCCTCGATCATGCCGGGAAGCGCTGCGAGCCCTGCACGGCAGTCGCCAAAGGCCCCCACGCCGGGAAGCACCAAGCGATCCGCTCGACGGACGATCTCAGGGTCGGTGGTCACCAGGATCGAAGCTGAAGGCACATCCGCAGCAACGCGCTCGAACGCCTTGGCGGCGGAGCGCAAATTTCCCGATCCATAATCAATGATGGCAACGCGCATCAGCTACAGCGAGCCTCCCAAAATGCCCTTCGTGGAAGGAACGACCCCCGCTTGACGGGGATCTCTCTCCACCGCCTCGCGCAGTGCTCGCGCCAATCCCTTAAAACAACTCTCCACAATGTGGTGATTGTTGTCGCCGTAGAGATTCTCCACATGGAGCGTCATCCCCGCTGCTTGAGCAAAAGCATGAAACCACTCACGAAAAAGCTCGCAGTCCATGTCGCCTAACCGCTCCTGGGTCAGGCGGACCTTCCAAACCAGATAAGGACGGTTGGACAGATCGATGGTGACGCGAGTCAGCGCCTCGTCCATGGGGATATGAGCCTGACCATAGCGCCGGATGCCCTTACGGTCTCCCAATGCCCGAGTCACCGCCTGTCCGATAGCAATACCACAATCCTCGGTGGTATGATGAGCATCAATATGAAGATCGCCCTGCGCCTCAACAACCAAGTCGAGCAAGGCATGCCGCGCCAACTGCTCGAGCATGTGGTCGAGAAAGCCAATTCCCGTATCAATATTATACGTCCCAGTCCCATCGAGACCCAAGGTGACGGTCAGCGAGGTCTCGGTGGTTTTGCGCTCGACAGAGGCTTGGCGCATAAGGGGTTCTCCAGAGGTAAGGATGTAGGAATAGCAGCCACGCACTTGCCTTAGAGTCAAGCGTCTTTAGGAGTCAAGGGCCTCTGCCCCTAACTGGAACGTGCCCTTGCGATGAAAAAGAAGGGGGTCCGGGGCATCGCCTCGGGCGGGGCAGGGGGCGGCAGCCCCGGCGCAAGCCAAGACCTTCCCCCCCCCGACCCCCC
>JAVBJO010000200.1:0-10255 GCA_031546925.1 Rhodospirillaceae bacterium | reverse complement strand
CACCAACCACCCCGACCCCCCAACAAAAAACCCCCGATTGTTTCGGGGGTTTTTTGTTGGGGGGTCGGGGTGGTTGGTGGGGTGTGGGCTTACGCCCTGGTCAGGGGCGCCGCCCCCGACACCCCCGCAAGGGGCGATGGCCCCTTGACCCCCTCGCTCTCGATCTCCACCCACACCGGGGCATGATCCGACGCCTTCTCCCACCCCCGCGTATCCCGATGCACCCCCGCCCCCTTCAATCGATCCGCCGCCTGCGGCGACAGCAACAGATGATCGATTCTCAACCCTTGATCTCTCTGCCACGCCCCCGCTTGGTAGTCCCAGAAGGTATAATTCCCAGCCTCGGGATGAAGAGCATGCAAAGCATCGATCATCCCCAGGTGGCATAATGTTCGGAACAGGGCACGTGCCTCCGGTCGACAGAGGGCATCTTCTTTCCAGCGTTCTGGGGCATAAACGTCATCATCGGTGGGGCAGACGTTATAGTCTCCTCCCAGGACGACAGCGGCATCGATTCGCAGCACAGTCCCCACGTGTTGCACCAGTCTCTGCATCCAGCGGAGTTTCGCCTCATATTTTTCCCCCGGCGCGGGGTTCCCGTTGGGGAGGTAGAGAGACGCCACCCGGACATCTTGGACGGTTGCCTCTATATACCGAGCCGGTTCATCGACTTCGCCCTCTGGGAAGCCTCGACGCACATCAACCAGGGGCGATTTTGCGAGAATCGCAACACCATTATAGCTTTTTTGCCCATGGACGGCGGCGTGGTATCCGGCAGCTTGGATCTCCAGAGTGGGAAAATCATTGTCTTGGCACTTCAGCTCCTGGAGGAGTGCGACATCTGGCGCTTCGTCGTTCAACCATTTCAGAAGGTTAGGGAGGCGGGCTCTGACGGAATTGACGTTCCAAGTTGCAATGCGCACGGATAGAATTCTCCTTCACGATTTGTCAAACTATCCTCCATCCCCCCCTCGGATTGCAACGTTTCCCTCCGTTTGTCCTCTTGCGGGACAGCTCTGTTTTGAAAGAGAAACCCAAGTGTTTGTTTCCTCGACCTTTCTGCGGAGCACGTCCTCTCGCTTTGCCGCATTTTTAAGACGGTGCCGCCCCTTTATTTCCGTGGGGCTTTTTCTTTTGGCCTCGTGTTTGCATTCGTCGGGCGTCGAGGAGGTCTTTCGAGCCGTCCCCATAAGTGTGCTGGAGGGCCAAACCGGAATCATTCCCATCGGCGAGGTCGAGGTCTTGGGAGCGCTCCACATTATCGGCACGCATCCCGATTTTGGCGGGTTATCCGGGATGATTTTCGATGGACAAAATCTCACCGCGATCACGGATCGCGGCCATTACGCGCATTTCGAGGTGAAGCGGGATGCCGAGGGACGTCCACTTTCGGTCAAAAACCTGACCATGGGGCGACTGGGAGGAATCGGGATATCGAAGGTTGATAGCGATTCAGAGGAAATTATCTCCACACCGGATGGCCCATTGGTGAGCTTCGAGCGTCGTCATCGCCTATTCCTCTACCCGGATGGTCTTTCTGAAGCGCCGCAAGAACTTTCGCCTCCTCCTGATTTTTCCAATCAGCCGAAAAATGGCGGTGTTGAAGCCTTGGTTCGTCTAAGAGACGGAAAATTTCTTCTTCTGTCAGAGTATGGAAAAACGGCCAAAGGCCGGGGCAAGGCATGGCTGGGTACGCCGGGTGATTGGGCTCCTCTGGGGTGGGCCCGCGACGAGGATTTCGGTCCGACCTCGGTTGCCCTGTTGCCCAATGGGGATCTCTTGGTACTGGAGCGAGGTTTTTCGTTCGTCAGCGGTTTTTCCTCTCGCCTCCTGCGCGTTCCAGCCCAGGAAGTCCGCCCGGGGAATCTGATGAAAGGACGCGTGTTAGCTGTTTTTGCCCCGCCATTTCTGTCGGACAATTACGAGGGCTTAGCGGTGCTGCAGCGTCCGGATGGGCGGACGGTGGCCTATATTTTATCAGATGATAATTTCTTTTTTCTCCAACGAACGCTTCTCCTCACGGTCTTGATTCCCTGACGCAGCGCCGTTCGCTTTCCTAAGATTGGTACAACCTAAAGATACAATGCTTAAGGTTATAAACACTCTTAACCTCTGTTTATGCCCTCCTTACCGATCCCCCTATTGACGGGAACGAGGAAAGCAAATAAGGGTAGATATTCGCTTAAGACATAAAAAGCTACTTAATGTGGTATATCCGTCTATAATCTTAGTAATTATGAATTACCTCCTGTGCCGAATGAGGTGCTTGACGAAGATAGTCGCTCTGATATACATACTAAAGCAACCAGCGAACACATTTAGATTGTATGGTGGAATGATGATTATTGCACCTGAGAGCTGCTATCGCGGCAATAGTATTTCTTCGCCACTTCATGGGTTTAACCCGGCGCTTCTCAATCAGGCCGTGTCGTCCGCAGCAAACTGGCTATGGCGAACCGATGCCCAATTACGAATGATTGATGTGGTACCGTTGTCAACCCAGGAGGATATCACCGTCCCAACTTTCTCCGGAAGGTTGCTGCCGGAGATCTTGACTCGGACTCGGGTTGGGGGGATCGCCTATTGTTTTCACGATAAGATTTTGGAGGAAGGGGCCGCTTTTCGTGATGCGCCCGTTGCTCTATGGGACAAGCAGGAAGAGCGCTGGCATCGTTATCTTCTCTCAGGCACCGGATCTTTCGATGCTACGGGGCGTTTTACAGGTTACTGCGGCGTTGGCGTGGCGGATCCGGGGAGAAATTCCTATGGCGTGATGGAGACCTTCCCTGAAGCCACCTTACCCGAACTGTGCTATAGCGTTATGAAGGCAGCCCAAGAAGCCCTTCTGGTCCTTTCTCTCTCGGGGGATGTGCTGTACGCCAACCCAGCCTGCGAGCGCCTTTTTCATGATCCCCGGGTGGGATGGGTTCTACCCGTTTCCTGGTATAACGCCTTGGAACACACGATTTTGCCAGCTCTGCACAAGGCCGATGACTGGGAAGGGATCTCCAAAATAGAAGATGGGAATGGCCGTATTTTCCCCCTCTGGCAACGAGGGAGTGTCTTTCGTGATCAGACAGGACACGCCCGTTTTGTCTTCCTGTTCATGCACGATCACACGGAACAACAGAACACCGAGAATCATCTTCTGGATGCCAAAGCGGCCGCTGAGGCGGAAAGTCTTGCCAAGACTCGTCTTCTGAAAGAGGCTAGTCATGATCTCCGTCAGCCGACCCATGCCTTGGGGCTTTATATCTCGGCACTGGCGAGCCGTTCCTTGAAGGATGACCAGGCCAATGTTGTCGAGCGTCTGCAAAACTCCATCGATTCGCTCCATGATCTCATGGACAGTCTATTTGGGAGCGACATTTCAAGCAGTCATCACAACCCGGTAACGCTTGAATTATTTCAGGCGGATACCTTGATGAATCAGCTGAAAGACGAGTGTTCTCCATTATGTTTAGCCGCAGGTTTATCGCTTCGCGTGGTTCCAAGTTCCTCGATGATACAGAGTAATAAAGGCATTTTGGGTCGTATTCTTCGTAATCTTCTCAACAATGCCATACGCTATACCTTAACCGGGGATATCTTGTTCGGGTGCCGAAAGAGTGAAGGACGACTTCGTTTTGAAATTTGGGATACTGGGATTGGTATTCCTGAATCGGAACAGCAGTATATCTTTCGCGAGCTTTATCGGGCGAGCGGATCTGAATGTAAAGAAGGCAGTGGCATGGGGCTTGCGATTGTCGAGCGCTTATCCAAAATCCTCAATCATCCCATTACGGTTCGTTCGAAGGAGGGAAGGGGATCAGTTTTCGCCGTGGAGGTTCCCAGATCACACTCCGCGCGCAAGGGCAAATGATCCGAGGCCACGCGCGTCAGGGGGGACGTATAGACCATCAAGCGTTTCAGCCCTCCCGCCGGCCAGACCCACACGCGGTCCAGGGGCAGGAGCGGCAGACGCGAGGGAAACGTTCGGGGCATCAACGAGGCTCCGAATGCTTTATCCAGGGGGCGCAGAGCACCACGATTGGGTTTCCATTCGTTGAAGTCTCCCATGATAATGACATTTCGTCCCTCTTCTTTGCCGAGGGCGGACAGCAGATGATGGACCTGGAGGCGCCTTTCCGCAGGATTGAGACCAAGATGCGTGATCACCACCGTCGCAGGGTTTTCGGCGATATCAAGGCTGGCGATGATGGCTCCCCGGGGTTCGAAGTGGCGAACCGAGAGATCCAGGTGGCGCACACTCTGCACCGGCCAGCGACTGAGCAGGGCGTTGCCGAATTTGCCTCTTCTGCCTTTGACGTTGGGACCAGCAACAGCATACATGGAAAGAGTATCGGCAAAAAAATCCAATTGAGCGCGCCCGTCCACCAACAAACGCATATCCACCTCTTGAAGGCCAATAATATCCGCATCCAGGCCGTCAATGACCTCCAGGATTCTCTCTGGAGCGTACAATCCATCGGTTCCAAAACAGCGATGGATATTATAGGTGGCGAGGAATAAGGTCATGGATAACGACTCGCTCTGCCGGCGCGGAGCAACCGCTCTGCCAGCGCGAATTGGGCCGCGACGATCACGGCCGCGATCAAGGCCAAGGTTACCACATTTGCGGTAGAGGGCTGCTGTAAAACCGTAGCGATGCGATCCCCGAGAAGGCTCAAGGCAAGAATCCCCGGACTCATTCCCAAAGCCGTTCCCACAACAAACCAAAGAAAAGGTGTTCGAGAGGCTCCAGCCACAAGATTAACCACCGGAAAAGTTGCCACGGGCATTAAGCGCAACAAAATCATGGCCAAAAATCCGCGTCGTGCCAAGGCGCATTCCACACGCCGGGATTTCCAGCCGAGCAGCCTACGGACTCTCGCTCTTCCCGCACTTCGCCCAAAGAGGTATAATAAAACCGCACTGGTTAAGGTTCCGGCTAAGGAGATGCTTCCGCCGGTCCACGGTCCCAAAAGCGCCGCCGTTATTGCCACCACCAGAAAAACCGGGAGTCGCGCGATGCCCGCCACCAGGAAGGCGGCTCCAGAGAGGGCGGCTGCGAGGAAAAGGATTTCGGTTCGTTCCCGCAGGTCGCTCAGCCATCCCAACCAAGGACCGGCGAGCCTTAACCACTCGGGCGGTGCCAAAGCCCACAAGGCAGAGAGAACAACGACACTCATCACGCAAAAACCCAGGCCCCACGGCTGCCGCTGTAGGGCTGGAGCATCCTCGATACGACAGACGAGAGACTCCACCGTCTCCTCCGGATCTGGAAGAGGACTATCCGCTATGAGAGGTATTATGATGCCCTGTGACCCCGGATCCGAGAGAGGAACCAAGGTGTTAGGGGAGCGTCCTCGCAACCGGGTGATGGTGGCGCGGAGACTGCCGGTTGCCTCTTCAGCTGCGGAAATCTCTGAGAGCGACATTCCAAGATGTTCGGCCAGGAGATCCTGTCGCAAGCCGCGAATAGCGGAAATAAGAGAAGGATCGCCCTTAGCGGTGATCAGAAGATCGCACTCGCTGTCCAAACCCATGGAGCGATTGTTCAGGTTCGAGGAGCCAATCCGCAGCCATTCATCATCCACGATCATTAGTTTGGCATGAATTTTAATGGTCTCGCCTTCGATCATGGGGGCGTAAAGATGTAAGTTCTCGCCGTGATCTAAGGCTCGCAGGCGCTCTATCAACCGATGGCGCGGTCGTTCCATGGTCGAGCGCTCCACCACATTCTCCGTCGGTCCTGGCATGATCAGGATGATCTCGGGGCTGGTTCGCTCCTTGAGTCGAGCGGCGATCGCATCTGCGATCCGACGAGAGGTAAAATATTGATTCTCAATGTAAATAAAGCGCTGAGCCGCAGCAATCATCTCCAGGTAAAGCTGTTCAACCTCGTGCACGGGCGGTTCCGTGTCCCAGGGGGGCACGGTGCGAGCAATGGCAACCTCCACCTCTCGCATCAAAACACGCAGGGGACGAGGCCAGAGATCCTCTGCATTCGTCACCGCGAGGGGAGGAGGGGGAACCTCTTCGCCGGTGGCACGCCGCCATCGCTCTCGGCAAATATCTCCCAAGGTCCGAGCCGCCTCTCCCGTTACCACCCCCATGATGTCGTGGAAGGGAGGGTACTTCAATGCCCCGGGATCATTGCGTCGCGGGTCGATGCGGCAATGGGAACGACTGTCCCACCGTTGGCTGCTGATATCGATCCCCCCCACGAACCCAATCGCATCATCCACCACCACGATCTTCTGATGATGAGACGCCCCAAAGGGGTGTGTATCATCCAAACAGAAACGGAGTCGAGAATGGGTAAGCCACTCCATCTTAACAGAGCCAGCAAATTCTCTGTTGAATGCGTAAATAAAGGCAGAATCCCAAATCAAGATAAAAATACGAAGATCAGGACGGGTTCGAACGAGATAATCTAATAGACTGCCAATTTCCTCTTGAGCATGGGATAGTGGATCCCTGATTAGTCGTATTCTACTATCAAATTCCCATCCTATGATGAAGATCGAGCGGCGGGCACGGCGAAAAACATCGTCAAGAGCCGAAAAATATTCGGCTCCATCAATCGCTACGCCGAACTGACGCGCGTGAACGCGGCGCCAGTGGGTCCCCTGGGAGAAAACGGAGGTCATGATCGGTAAGTAGGGGGCAGAGGCGCATGCTGCATGGGGTGACGCCACATTTGCTAAAAAGGTGCCCCTTCGCCTACCCCTTCAGCCCTTCGCCTACCCCTTCAGTAAGTGCAGGGCCATTCCATGCACCACACTTGCCAACTCTATATCCAGCAACACGACAGCCACGCACAATCCCCAGCCGGCCCCAAATGCCACACGCACCATATACCCGCAATACACCAGCACGATGAATTGTCCTAGCTCACTCACAAACACAGCCTGAGATTCCGGTATGAAAATGGGCAACACCAGACCAGGGAGAAGAATAAGGACTTGGATCACATTGGACCAGTTATAGAGGGTAACGTATCGAATAGAAGCAACTTCTATTCCAATCTGCCGCCCAATGGTGATCATAAGGACGGGAAATGCAGTCCAGGTGATGATCCAGGTCAGGGCGATGATGAAAAGGTTATCCAGGTTGTATGCATTTTCAGGAGGAGTCTTGATGAGGACTCTCAGTCCTTCCATGACAGGAATGACAATGGCGGCCGCCCAGAACGAGCGGCGACATTGCTCTACCGTCCCGTCGAAGAGGTCCATCCCACGACGGTCTGCTCGCGCCAAGCGGTATGCGCCATAAATCCCGGTCAAGGCTTCCGACAGAAGAGACATTCAGGGGTTCACGACTTTCTCTGGTGAGAGGGTGTTTTCCTCTGGGATGGTCTCAAGGGGAGCTTCTATCGTTGGAGGCTGTCCCTTCTGATTCTTTGATGGCTGATCTTTTGATGGCAAGGTCGAGATCATGGACGTGATCACAGCGGCCAAGAAGGGCATGGACTGGACCACGAGAACCAGAGACCACAGACGGATTTCCGGATCCCAGAAGTTATGCTTAGGGATCAGGACGGCGACGGCGGCAATCCAGTGGGCGAGCATGAGGAGGCTTTCCTCAAGGGCCATTTGGAAAGCTTGCGTAAAGGCCGCCTTGTCGGCCATTTTCGGGGTCCGAAGGAAGGGAATGGATTTGGTGAAGATCCCCTGCCAGATGGCCCAAGCAATGGCATAGGTGAGTCCCATCCCCGCGACAGCGGAGAGCAAACGTTGTTTGGTGTTACATTTGACACGGGTTGTATAGAGGAAAACGTGGTGGATGATCTTGGCGATGAAAACCCCGACGGTGGGCAGAATAAAGAAGGCGAGGGGGGCATCGAAATAGCGAGGGGCCAAGACCATTCCGGCCGACCAGAACAGACTTCCCAAGCAGAAGAGCAGATAGAAGGCATCGGCAAACCAAGGCAACCAACCGGAGACAAAGTGATATTTCTGCCCAGCGGTAAGCCCGGTTTTACGGAAGGGAACCAAGGTCTGCCAATGTGTTTTCAGAATTTGCACGGCTCCGTAGGCCCAACGGAAGCGTTGCTTCTTATAGGCAATGAAGCTATCGGGCACGAGTCCATGTCCCATGCGGGTCTGGACGTAACAGGATTCATAGCCGACTTTCATCATGCGCAAGCCCAACTCGGCATCCTCGACGATGCACCATTCGGCCCAATGCCCGGCCTTTTCGATGGCTTCCTTGCGCACCAGAGTCATGGTGCCGTGTTGGATGATGGCGTTGGCTTCATTGCGAAAGACCATGCCGATATCGAAGAATCCGGCGTATTCCCAATTGATCATTTCTTTGAAAAGATCATGCTCCCACTCCCGATGGTCTTGGGGAGCCTGGATGTGTCCCACTTTGGGATTCTCGAAGTAAGGCACCAGAGAGCGCAGCCAATCTTTCCGAACTTGATAGTCCGAATCGACCACGCCAATGATTTCGGCATCCGGAGCGGTCTGGGTCAGGGCGAAATTCAAAGCGCCAGCTTTTGCGCCCGGCCAGGGGGCAAGGTGGAAGAACTTCACTTTGTCCCCAAGGGAAGCGCAATACGCCTCGATCGGCTTCCAAACTTCTTCCTTTTTGGTGTTGTTGTCCAACACCAGGATTTCGAGATTGGGATAATCCAGGGCCATCAAGCTATCAATGGTGAGCTTCACCATCTCGGGCGGTTCATTGTAGCAAGGCAAATGCAGCGAGACCTTGGGAAAGCGCTTAATCGCGTCATCCGGCAGAGGCGGGAAGGTGCGTTTCAAGCGCCCGGACCAGGTCAGTTCGGTCAGCTCGATTCCATTGATCAGAACCACCAAGAGCAGCAGCAACTGCGCCGGGAGCAAAAACCCGACCATGACTCCGGTCGCGGGGGCAAGGTCGCGCACCATGGGGGTTGAGATGGTCCAAATGACCAAGGTTGCGGCAAATTGCACCAGCATGGCGAAGAAGAGCTTGCCGGTCAGGCGCAGGTCTTTCCACCGCCAGAGGAACCAGGCGATGGGCAGGAAGGCGATGAGGGTCGCGGCGGCAGCCTGGAAAGGCCACTCGGCGAATTCGATCACTGGTCCGATCCAACTGAACTTTGGCGTCCGCTCTACAGAGAAGATGCCCCAGTGGGCTTCCGAGGAGGTATTATCGAGATTGCGCTTCCAGGGTTGATCGAAGGCCTCGATAACGTTGTAGTCGATATTTTCGGCCTGCGCCCAATTGAGGAAATGTCGCAAGAACAGCGCCTGATTGACCAGGGATGGCTTTGCGTTTCCAAAGGAGTGCCCGGCGGAGGGCCACCCCACCTCTCCGATATAGAGGGGTTTGTCGGGATAGGCGGTTTTGATTTCCCGCACCATGCGCTTGGTGAAATCCAAGGCTTCATCGATATCGACGCGCTCCCAGAAGGGGAGGGTGTGAATGGTGATGAAATCGACTTCGCGCACGATTTCGGGATGATCGAGCCAGATGGACCAGCCTTCTGCGGTAGAGATTTTCACTCGTTCGGGGAGGGCTGCCCGGGCGCGCCGGAGGTAGCGCGCCACCTGTTCGGCGGTCAGGCGCTGCATGGTGAGGTTTTCGTTCCCGATGAGCACCCGTTCGATATTGGGATTATCGCGCACCATCTTGACGATATTGGCGAGTTCCAATTCGTTGCGGGCCAAGCGCTCGTCGAGCCAGGCGCCGGGCAGAACCTTGATACCGTACTTGGCGGCCAGCCCGGGAACCTGATCCAGCCCCTCCAGGGTGGAGTAGGTTCTGACTTGCTCGACCGAGCCTCGCAACAGGGCGAGATCCTCGTCCATTTCATCGCGAGAGGGCAGCAGTTGGTCGTCCAGATAGGGCATTTTACGGGCTTCGGTCGGATCGTCTCCGATCCGCGCGGGACTGAACGAGACGCTTTTAATGGTCCCGACCCAGGGGAGTCCCGACTGAGGTCGGTTCATGCCAAACCAAAATCCCAGATTGGCCAGCAGGATCAAAATCAGGATGACGAAACCGGAAAAGCGCATGATATGCCTTGGCTGGAAAAGACACGCAAAATCCCTCCGCATCGGCCAAAGTTCGGCGAGCGGTGCGTCTCAGGTGGGGGGGAGCCTAGCGTAAAGCTAGGTTTCTGTCCACTCGATTGCCTGCGGCGCCTGTCGAGACGCGGCAACCCTAAAACGGGTCAAGGGTCCGTGACCCTTGCGGGGGTGCAGGGGGCAGCGCCCCTTGCGAGGGCGAAAGCCCACACCCCAGCCAGCCCCCCCGACCCCCCAACAAAAAACCCCCG
>JAVBJO010000052.1:0-3171 GCA_031546925.1 Rhodospirillaceae bacterium | reverse complement strand
TGATGCATCAGGGTAAGGGGGCTGGGGTTGGTCGGGTGGATGGGCTAGGGGGCTTACGCCCTGGTCAGGGGCGCTGCCCCCGACACCCCCGCAAGGGTCACGGACCCTTGACCCATCTCTTCTCCTTCAAAGGCCAATCCGTGTCGCTCCCCGCCCACATCGCAGCCCAAAACCGTAAAGCCCGCCACGAATACTCCATTATAGAGACGGTCGAGGCCGGTATCATGCTCCAAGGCACCGAGGTGAAGTCGCTGCGCGCCGGCAAGGGCAACATCAACGAGGCCTACGCGTCCCCTGGCCGGGATGAATTGTGGCTCTACAACGCCTACATCCCCGAATACCAATCCAAGATGCCTTTTCCGCACGAGACTCGCCGTCCGCGCAAGCTCCTTCTCCATAAGCGCGAGATGCGAAAACTTTCCAGTGCAATTGCGAAGGAGGGGATGACTCTGGTCCCCTTGGACATCCATTTTACCGAGCGAGGCATGGCGAAGGTTCTGCTCGGCCTGGCCAAGGGCCGCAAGGCGCACGACAAGCGCGAGGCGATCAAGCAGCGGGACTGGAATCGCGAGAAGGCTCGGGTTTTACGGGACAAAGGCTGATGACGATCCTAGCCATTGACGGCCCCGCTGCGGCGGGCAAGGGAACTTTAGCGCGCCGTCTCGCGCTAACGTTGGGGTACGACTACCTGGACACGGGCTTGCTTTACCGCGCCGTCGGAATGACGGTGCTGCGCGGGCGAGACGATGTCGCCGACCCTGCCCAAGTGGAAGCACTGGCAACGGCGCTCCAATCGTTGGACTTGGTCGCACCGGACTTACGTTCTGACGAGGCGGCACAAATGGCCTCGAAAGTCGCCGCTCTCCCGCACGTCCGCCTGGCGTTGCTGGCGATCCAGCGCCACTTTGCCACACATCCTCCTGGAGGTTTGGGGGCTGTGCTGGATGGGCGCGATATCGGAACGGTGGTGTGTCCAGAAGCGCCCATCAAGCTGTTCGTGACCGCCAGTTTGGAAAAAAGGGCTGAGCGACGGGTGAAGGAGTTGCAGGACCGGGGGTTGGAGGCTATACAGAGCGAGGTCCTCGCGGAGATGCGGGAACGCGATACGCGAGACTCCCAGCGTGCGGTTGCCCCTTTGGTAGCGGCGCCGGATGCTTTCGTGTTAGACACGTCCGCCTTGGATGCCGATCAAGCATTCACGGCGGCGTTGGCGTTTGTTCGCACCAAAATTTGAACCGACGCGTAGGAAGGGGCCCTCTGCATCCTCGCCGGTAACCGACGGGGTGCGGCGGCGTTGGGCTTCATGACGAGTTTCCTTGAGGAAACTCCAGACCGCCGGAACCAACCGGCAGGCCGGGTAAAGCAGTATGTGAAAGGAATTGTGTTCTGATGAGTACAGAAGATTTTGCCGCGTTGTTGGACGAATCCATGGGTGACGGCAACCCGTTCGAAGGGTCCGTCATCAAGGGTACCATTGTGCGTATCGAGAACGACTTTGCCGTCATTGACGTCGGTTTGAAGTCGGAAGGCCGCGTGCCTCTGAAGGAGTTCGCCACGGCGGGCCGTCCTCCCGAGATCAAGGCTGGCGATAACATCGAGGTCTTTATCGAACGCTACGAGGACCGCAACGGCGAAGTCGTGCTGTCCCGCGAGAAAGCGAAGCGTGAAGAGGCTTGGACCCTCCTGGAAAAGAGCTTCCAGGACAATCAGCGCGTCGCCGGGATCATCTTTGGCCGGGTCAAGGGTGGCTTCACCGTGGATCTCTCTGGGGCCGTGGCGTTCCTGCCGGGCAGCCAGGTGGATATCCGTCCGGTGCGTGACATCACCCCCTTGCTGGGGACTCAGCAGCCGTTCCAGATTCTTAAGATGGACCGTTCTCGCGGCAATATCGTCGTGTCCCGTCGGGCCGTCCTGGAAGAAACTCGCGCCGAACAGCGCTCCGAGTTGATCGAAAACCTGAAGGAAGGCCAGATCCTCGAAGGCGTGGTCAAGAACATCACCGATTACGGTGCGTTCGTTGACTTGGGCGGCGTCGATGGTCTCCTCCACGTGACCGATATCGCCTGGAAGCGCATCAATCACCCGTCCGAGGCCCTGCACATCGGTCAGACCGTTCGGGTCCAGGTCATCCGCTTCAACTCCGAGACCCAGCGCATCAGCCTCGGCATCAAGCAGTTGGACGCCGATCCGTGGGAAGGCGTGGACGCCAAGTATCCGGTGGGGGCCAAGTTCGCTGGTCGCGTCACCAACATCACCGACTACGGTGCGTTCGTCGAGCTGGAGCCCGGTGTCGAGGGTCTGGTCCACGTCTCCGAAATGAGCTGGACCAAGAAGAACGCTCATCCGGGCAAGATTGTTTCCACCTCTCAGGAAGTGGAAGTTATGGTTCTGGATGTGGATCCGCAGAAGCGCCGCATTTCCTTGGGCCTCAAGCAGTGCCTGGCCAATCCGTGGGAAGCGTTCGTCGAGAAATTCCCCGCCGGTACGCTGGTCGAGGGCGAGATCAAGAACATCACCGAATTCGGCTTGTTCATTGGTTTGTCCGGCGAAATCGACGGCATGGTTCACCTGTCGGATCTGGACTGGGAGAAGTCCGGCGAGCAGGCGATCCAGTCCTTCAAGAAGGGCGATATCGTCAAGGCCAAGGTGCTTGACGTGGACGTGGAAAAGGAACGCATCAGCCTTGGGATCAAGCAGCTGTCCTCCGATCCGTTCCAGGAAGCCTTGTCTTCCATGAAGAAGGGCGATGTGGTGTCTTGCATCGTCACCCAAGTCACCGAAAACGGCCTGGAAGTCCAAGTGGATGGTCTGTCCGGCTTTATCCGCAAGTCCGAGCTGTCGCGCGATCGCGCCGAGCAACGCCCCGAGCGCTTCGTCGTTGGCCAGAAGGTCGATGCCAAGGTGACCATGATCGAAAAGGGAGCCCGCAAGGTTACGCTGTCGGTCAAGGCCCGGGAAATGGACGAAGAGAAGCAGGCCATGGCTGATTATGGCTCGTCGGAGTCGGGAGCCTCGTTGGGGGATATCCTGGGTGCGGCGTTCAATCGGGCGCGCGAGGAAAAAGCGTCCGAAGACAAGTAGAAAGAAAAGGGGGTCCGGGGCATTTGCCCCGGGCGGGGCAGGGGGCGGCAGCCCCGGCGCAAGCCAGACAGCCTATCCCCCCCGACCCCC
>JAVBJO010000190.1:0-20493 GCA_031546925.1 Rhodospirillaceae bacterium | reverse complement strand
GGGGGTCGGGGTGGGGGCTTGGGTGGGGGCTTACGCCCTGGTCAGGGGCGCTGCCCCCGACACCCCCGCAAGGGGCAAAGGCCCCTTGACCCGTCTTAGCGATATCGCCCCGCCCAATGGGAATACGGCGGTGGCAGCATCTCTGCCGGGTTCTGGATATTCAATCGCTTAGCCGCCGCATAAGGCCAAAGGGGGTTTTCCAACATCGTCCGCCCGAACATGATGAGATCGAGCTGTCCGTTCTTGATCATGGCATCGGCAAGTTCCGGATCACTGATGAGCCAACCGGTCGATCCCGGCAACCCTGTCTTCGCACGAACCTTGGCGGCAATATCGACGAGGAAATTGGGTGCCCAAGGAATTTGAGCGGTAGGGGTCGAGAACCCCACGCTGACATCAATGAAGTCGAGTCCTGCCGCTTTCAGTTTAGAGACGGTATCAATAGCTTGGGAAAGCGTTTCCTCATCCTTCCCATCGAATTCGATAACGCCAAAGCGCGCAGTAAGGGGATGATTTTTTGGCCAGACCTTACGTATCGCAGTGACGATTTCCACCAAGAGACGTTGCCGATTTTCGAGACTGCCGCCGTAAGAGTCGTCTCTTTGGTTGGAGTGGGTCGAGAGGAAGCTTTGGATCAAGTATCCATGGGCGAAGTGCAAGAGAAGCCACTCGAACCCTGCCGCGCTGGCACGTTCAGCGGCAGAGACGAAATTCTGCACGACCCGAGCAATATCGTCCTTGGTCATGGCGGTGGGCACCCTGGGAAGGTTCGCCCCAAAGGGGAGGGCCGAGGGAGCGAAGGTCTGCCAGGCGAGAGGATCACCCTCGGGGATATGCTTGTCACCTTCCCAAGGCCTTTGGGCGGAGGCCTTTCGTCCGGCATGACCGATCTGAATTCCGGGGACCGCTCCGGCGGCTTTGATGAGGCGCGTGATAGGCTTGAAGGCGTCGGCTTGTTGGTCATTCCACAAGCCGAGGTCGCCATGGGTGATACGTCCTTCCGGGGACACAGCCGTAGCCTCGACCACCACAAGTCCCGCACCGCCTCGGGCCAGCGTGGCGTAGTGGGGAATGTGCCAGTCGCCCGGCATGCCATCGACCGCGCTGTACTGGCACATGGGAGACACCACCATGCGGTTGCGCAGGGTGACTCCCTTCAGGGTGAAGGGGGAAAAAAGAGACGACATTGCTTTCGGTTCCAATCTCGATGGGACAACGACAGAAGGAGTACCCATCATGGAGGAGAGGAACCGAGTTCGCAAAGGCTCTTTTTCTACGGCCAGCGCCAGCGCTCCACCCACAAGGTGCTGGGGTCCTGATGTCCCGTTGGCGTGACACCTGTCAATCCCTTGGGCAAGATGAAGGCATCAGCTCGGAAGAAGAGCGGCAGGGCAGGAAGGTCCGCAGCATAAAGCTGCTGTAATTCTCGCCAAGGACCCTTACGTTTCAATTGGTTTGGTTCGGTCTCGATGGTGTCGATCAGCTCATCCATCTTGGAATTGCGATATCCGGTATAGTTCTGCCCAGCCCAGTTGTTGTCCTCTGCCGGGATCATGGAACTGTGTAGCGTGGTCCGAGGCACGCTTTCCGGGGCGGAGTACCAAGCAAATAGCGCCATATGTGGGAATTTCCGCCGGGTTACGGTCTCCCCGAAGAACACTCGGGCGGGCTCCGCTTTCAGACGCACGTCCACACCCACTTTCCGCCATTGCGCTTGCAGGACCTGCGCAATCAACTCCCGCGAGCGATTGCCGGCGGTCATGCCCAATTCCAGCGCCAAGGGCTCCCCCTGACTGTTCCGTCGGAGGGCTCCCTGGAGCTTCCATCCGGCCTCGTCCAACAAGGCAGCGGCTTTTGCGGGATCGTAAAGGTATTTATGCACCTCTTCGGTGTAAACGCCGTCCAGAGGGTTAACAGAACTGTGCGCCACCGGTTGGCGATTATCAAACAGTTGGCGAGAAATGGCCTCCCGATCCAGGGCCCACATGAGCCCTTGACGAACTCGAATGTCAGAGAGCAAAGGAGAAGATAAATTCAGGTCAATATGTTCGTAAACCAGACTCGGCTTGAAAATGACGCTGTACTTATCACCGTGTTTTTTATTAAAAATCGTGGCTTGATCAAGGGGGAGGCCAAGCTCTCCGGAAATCATGTCCACGCCACCGGAAAGAAGATTGGCTTCCAGCGCTGCGGTTTGTTCGATGGTTTTGACGATGATCCGCTTAAATCCGGTTTTTTCTCCATCCCAATGGGGATTGGGTTCCAGAACCACGTAACTGCCTTGCTCGACCTTGGTGATGCGGTACGGGCCATTATAGAGTCCGGGATTGGTGGTATCGCGGTCATAGGCGTTCTGATTACGGTATTCTGCGGGAGAATCGAAGTTATGACGCTCGATATGAGCGGGAATGATGTGTAAATCATTGATGGCATTGTAATCAAAGGTGAGGCGATCGAGGTGAAGGGTAAACGTCTTTTTGTCCTTAACTTGTATCTTAAGAATTCTTCGATACAATTCAGCGTTGGAAATCCCCGATAGAGGGTGGCGCCCAACATCAATGGTGAAGAGGACATCCTCGGTTGTTACGGGGGTTCCATCGCCCCACTTGGCATCGGCGCGGATGGTGTAAGTCAGCGCGACGCCTTTCTTGCCATCGGGCGTTTCCTCTGGCACCGCGAGGCCATTTTCCAGGGTGGGAAGAGTCTCGCACAACAAGCACACCAGAGACCAATGTTCGTCATAGGCCGTGAACGGTCGGAGCGCCATGGCCAGGATGTACGTCTTGGCCAGCATGGAATCAATGTTCGGATGAAACGTCGAGGGAAACTGACTGGCGCCAATCACCAAATCATCCTTAGCCTGCGCCACCGGTGTCAAAACAAAAGAAGACAGGCAAGCAAGCACAAAGAGACGGAGTACCGTCATAGTCGATGAGCCTTCCGATTCGTCAACAAAAACACCGAGGAAGTTGCAGGAGCTTGCAACTTCCTCTTTGGTCCTGACTATTTTTTGTTGGCGCGTTCGATGCCCTCTCTAATGACCTCGGCCGCCTTTTCCGGGCCACCCCAACCCAGGACCTTGACCCATTTTCCGGGCTCCAAGTCCTTGTAGTGTGCAAAAAAGTGCTCGATCTGCTCCAACAGCGTCCTCGGCAAGTCGCTATAGCTGCTGACGTCATCGTAAAAGGGATGGAGCTTGGGATGAGGCACCGCCAGGATTTTTTCATCCTGACCGGCCTCGTCTTCCATCAACAGCACCCCCACCGGGCGCGAGCGCATCACCGCGCCCACCGCGACGCCGTGACGCCCCACCACCATCACATCCACCGGATCGCCGTCCTCGGACAGAGTATGGGGGATGAAGCCGTAGTTCGTCGGATAGTACATCGCGGTATGCAGGAAGCGATCAACGAACATTGCTCCCGATTCTTTGCAGATTTCGTATTTGACGGGATCGCCCTTCAGGGGGATCTCAACGATGACATTGACATCCTCTGGCGGGTTCTTGCCGATGGGGATCTTCTTGATATCCATGGTTTTTTTCCTTACTTGTTAATCAGAAGATTTCGGGAGCGACGTAAGCCACGCCGAGGGACTGCGCCACTGCGGGGTGGGTCACCCGTCCGCGATGGATGTTAAGGCCCGCCCGCAGGTGGTGATCCTGGGACAAAGCGGTGAACCACCCCTTGTCCGCCAAGGCCAACACCATGGGAAGCGTAGCGTTGTTAAGAGCGAAGGCCGAAGTTCGAGCCACGGCGCCAGGCATATTGGTAACGCAATAGTGAACGATGCCGTCCTCTACATAGGTCGGTTCGGCGTGAGAGGTGGGACGGGAGGTCTCGAAGCATCCCCCCTGATCAATAGAGACATCCACCATCACCGAGCCCTTGCGCATCCCCGCCATCATCTCCCGGCTAACGATCCGGGGCGTGGTGGCGCCGGGGATCAACACCGCGCCGATGACCAAGTCAGCCTCGACCACGTGGTGCTCCACCGAGTGGAGGTTGGCGTGAACGGTCTGGACCAGACCCTTGAACACCTCGTCAATATGCGCCAGGCGGGCGAGGGAGCTATCGAGCACCGTCGCCCGCGCTCCCATCCCAGCCGCCACACGGGCGGCACTGGTGCCGACCACGCCGCCACCGATGATGGTGATCTTACCGGGAGGAACCCCGGGGACACCTCCCAGCAAAATGCCGATGCCGCCTTGCTCTTTTTCCAGGCAGTGGGCCCCCACTTGGATGGACATGCGCCCGGCCACCTCGCTCATGGGGGCGAGCAGGGGCAATTGCCCGCCCGGACCGGTGACGGTCTCATAGGCGAGGGCGGTGGCCCCAGAGGAGATCAAGGCTTCCGCCTGTTGCGTGTCCGGGGCGAGATGGAGATAGGTGAACAGCACCAAATCCGGGTGCAGCAAGGAGTACTCGATGGGTTGAGGCTCCTTGACCTTGACCACCAGATTGGCTGCGAAGGCTTCGGCTGCGGTGTCCACCACCCTGGCCCCCGCCATGCGGTAGGTTCCATCCGGACACCCGATGCCGCTGCCGGCCCCTGCCTCCACCAAGACTTCATGGCCACGGTGGACCAGTTCACGAACCGAGGCCGGAGTCAGGCCAACCCGATATTCGTGGGTTTTAATTTCCTTGGGAACACCGATGCGCATGGAACCTCTGCGGAGCTGATAACGGAACGATACCCGAAATGGCGTACCTTGCAACCAAGCTTATCGGATTTGGCGCGGTATGGCGATTCAGTATAGAGACAATGTTTCCTCTAAACATCATCTGCCGTTCGCCTTGGTGCTCTCCCATCTCGCGAGAGGCGCGGGGCCTTCATGTCCGGCGTCTCCCTCTTTCTCCCCAAAAAATAGGAGCCGCCGTCGCATGTCCGTCACGCCGCTTTCCTCGTCTGGACGCATTACTCTCGATCATCCGTGGCTTTGGCTGGCTGCGGGGTGGGAGGATTTTTGCGCGGCCCCGATTCTCAGCTGCATCTATGGAGCGATTTTTGCCGCGATAGGCACCCTTCTTACGGTAACCCTGCACCAATACGAGCTTGATGCTTTGATTCTCCCCGCAGCGTTCGGGTTTGCGTTGGTGGGTCCTCTGGCCGCCGCCGGTTTGTATGAAATCAGCCGTCGTCGGGAGCGCAGCGAGGTTTTACATTGGTTTGGGCTCATCCCCGCCATCCAGCGCAACCCCGGGCAAATCGCCTTGGTGGGAGCCTTCCTGCTTCTGGCCTTGATCGCCTGGACCCAGGTGGCCCTGTTGGAGTTCATGCTGTTCTTCGGCACGAGTTCTCCGGCTCCTGATGGGCTTTGGGCCACGCTTTTTCTCTCGCCTCAGAGCATGCCGTTCCTGATGGTGGGTGCCCTCTCCGGAGGACTGATCGCAGCCGGGGTGTTCGCCATGACGGTGGTGGCCCTTCCCATGCTGGTGGATCGCCCGGACTGCGGAGCCATGACCGCCATGTTCACCAGCCTGGAGGTCTGCCGCAAAAACTGGCGCCCCATGGTGTTGTGGGCGGGAATGATTGCATCTCTCACGATCCTGGGGCTGACCATGTTCTTCGTCGGGCTCGCCATTGCCTTGCCCTTGGTGGGATATGGGTCATGGCACGCATATCGAGATCTGGTGACCTCTTCCTGAAAAAAAGAGGGCAAAAAAAATCCCCCGAAGAGCGTTCGGGGGATTTTTCGTTTGCTATTCTACGGCTACGGCCACGTCCATGGTCGCGGACGCTGCCCCTATCCGTTTCTTCTTCGGTGTCTTGTGCTGCTGCGGGCGGACGGGCTTCGGCGCTTTTGCCACCTTATGCCCGTGCATCCGCGCTATGGTTGGTGCGTGCCAAGCATGTTCCATTTCAATGGGGACCGCTTGACGGATCGTCCGCTCGATTTGGCGCAAATAGGCCACTTCCTCGGCATCGCAGAACGACAAAGCCGTCCCTCCGGCTCCGGCGCGCGCCGTGCGGCCGATGCGATGGATATAGCTTTCCGGCTCGTTCGGCAGCTCGAAGTTGATGACGTGGGTGATACCATCCACATCGATGCCTCGTGCGGCGATATCCGTCGCCACCAGAGCACGGAGTTCTCCAGAGCGGAAAGAATCCAACGCCTTCTGCCGAGCGCTTTGAGATTTGTTCCCATGGATGGCGTCGGCGGTCACGCCGTGCTTGACCAGCTGCTCCGCGATCCGATTCGCACCGTGCTTGGTGCGGGTAAAGATAATGGTGCGGCTGATGGCGCTGTCCTTCAGGAGAGTCACCAGCAGATTGCGCTTATTTTCCCGTGTGACGAACATCACCTTTTGCTCCACCTTTTCGACGGTGGTGGCTTGGGGGGTGACTTCCACCCGCTCCGGCGAGCGCAGGAGGGTGTTGGCCAAGTTGGAAACCGTCGACGGCATGGTGGCGGAGAACAGCAAAGTCTGCCGATCGCGGGGAAGCGCAGCGGCAATGGTCTGCACCGCATGGATGAAGCCCATGTCGAGCATCCGATCGGCTTCATCCAGCACGAGGATTTCGACGCTATCCAGGTTGCAGCGTCCTTGCTCCATCAGATCAAGAAGCCGTCCCGGCGTCGCAATCAAAATATCGGTCCCGCCGGAGAGCGCTTGGACCTGGGGACTTTGGCTCACTCCGCCGAAAACGATAGCCCGCCGGAAGCGCATGTGACGGCCATAGGTGGCGAAGCCATCACTGATTTGCCCGGCCAGCTCCCGTGTCGGTGCCAACACCAACACCCGCGCCGACCGGGGTTGAGCCCGCTTGCGCTGGTTGAGGAGGTGGTGGAGAATCGGTAAAGCAAAGGCAGCCGTCTTCCCGGTTCCCGTCTGAGCAATGCCCAGCACGTCGCGCCCCCCCATCAACAGAGGGATGGCGGCAGATTGGATCGGGGTTGGGGTCTCGTATCCCTCTTCGGCGAGAGCTTGGAGCAGAGGTTGGGCGAGTTGAAGCTCAACAAACGATGTCATTGGTAGGAAGATCTTTCACACAAAGGGCTTGCTGCGAAACGGACGACAAAAGCCGACTCCGCGCTCGCAAAAGCGGGATGTCTGGGAGCCCGTGGGGCACGCAGCCATCGGGGAAAAACGGGGAACCCTTGGGATGTGAAGGCCGAAAATCAGCCCGCGTGCCACTGATCACCAAGGTTATCGCGGCGGACCATAGCAGACTTTCTCGGGGAAGTGCAATGCTTCCTTGGCGTTTTTTCATGCGCACATCAACATCAATCTCCAAAAGAGAGTTTCCTAAGACTTTTATGATGGTATACGGGAGTCGTGGAGTTTCGACGAAGAAGCTTCCGGAATGGAGTTCGCAGCATGGAAGATTTAACCCGCATCGCAGATGCTCCGGCCCTGGGTATTTCGGATGGTCGGCTGAATGTCGCAATCGCAAAATGTCTTCTTGGATTGAAACCAGAACGAATTTTAGAATATGGCTGCGGGTCTGGCAAATTGGCGCATATTTGCCAGGCGATTACAATGAGACCTCTTGTGTTGAAGGCAGTGCAGAAGCTTTTTACAGATGAGGATATCTACAAATTAAGGAGTATTGGATACACCGACATTGCTGATGATGATGTATTAGAATATGTAAAAAATAAAATAAATGAAAAATACAATTTAATTGTAGCCATGGATGTTCTTGAACATTTTATGTATGGAGATGCCATATCTATAATAGACTGTTCTTTGTATTATTGTGATTGGTTCTTAGTGGTTTGGCCTTCACATTACCCACAATACAGCACGAATCAATTTGACAGACATAGATCGTCTTTTGAATTGAAGGATCTGTCAAATAGATTTGATGTTATACATTATACACAAACAGGTCTTAGCACAATATCGTCAATATACCGTTTCCATCTGGCCGTCATAAGAGGGCATCAGAACCTGAGCGTACTCACTCCGCCATTATGACCTGACGTAAAAGTCACTTTTCTTCAGCGTGGCATCAGAAATCACAGGAGAGCCCCCCCGGTTGAGTGAGGCCTCGGGGAGAGTTGCAATCTCCAGGGGTGGATGGGTTTCCAGAATCGGAGTCCCCCTCGGGAGGGGATACTTCCTTCCGGTGACGGCAGGAGCCGAAAAGGCAGAAAAATCCCTCGGGTCAATTTGTTCCCATCGCTCTCCCGCTCAGGGTGGGTGCCAAGGGAGAGAGAGGACGAGCCCCTCCGACGAGAGGGCTCCCCTTGCGTGGGTGGCTTCGCACAGGGGGAAAGCCCAATGTTCCTGGGAACTTTCCCTCAAACGATTCCTCCAGGAGGAGCTGCAATGGCGAATATTAACGGCGATGCGGGAAACAACACGCTCCGGGGTACGCTCAACGCCGACACCATCAAGGGATTGGATGGCGCGGACGCGTTGAGTGGCCGTCTGGGCAATGATGATCTGGATGGAGGCCCCGGCGCCGATACGCTGTTGGGAGGAGGAGGAAACGATACCCTTCGCATTGATGCCGCCGATGTGCGGATCGAGGGCGGGACCGGCAGGGATACCGTCGTTTGGACCGACGGCGAGTCCGCAAACCTAGCTGCGGCTCGCGTCCGCACCGTCGAGGGGGTGAGCGATGGCTCCGGCGGTGATCTGGATCTGACCTTCGACGCCGCTATCTTCCGAAGCGCTAGTCAGCCTTCCTTCACCTTCGGCCTGGGGAGCGGAGAAGATGTGCTCCGCTTGGACACCCGCACCGAGAGCCGTGTGACCCAGACCCAAGACGGGGATTTGGTCTACAACAACCGACTCGCTCTGCAACTTGACGGGGTGGAGCGGGTGACGCTGATTAGTTCTTCTGGCGAGACCACGGTCATCGGCGAGGAGCCAGCCCCCAATCCCCTGGCTCCGTCTGACGCTGAGATTGATCAGATTGCCTCCCTGGTGCAAGTGGCCTTGGGTGCCGGTTCGGTCCGGCAGATCGGGCAGATCCTCCAGGATGCTAGAGCCGAGAATGGCGACATCGATCAACAGGCCGCCAGCCGCCAGATTGCTCAAGTGACTGGCGGGTCGGTGGATCAGGTGAGCCAGATTATCCAAACCGCCGTGACCGATCAGGGCGACATCCAGCAACAGGCCGAGAGCGTTCAAAAGGCCCTGGGGAGCGGCGATGTCGAGCAAATTTCCCAGATTCTCCAGTCGGCGCGAGCCTCGGATGGTTCCATCGACCAGCAAGCGGCCAGCCAACAGATCGCACAGTTGACCGGAGGCGACGCCGATCAAGTCAGTGCCGCCGTCCAAAACGCCGTGGCCGCCGGAGCGGTCGAGCAAACCGCCGAACTGCTTCAGGCCGCCTTGGGCGAGGGCGACGTGAGCCAACTGGCTAACGCCGTCCAGAACGCCATCACCACCGAGGGCGATATCGACCAAGAGGCCTTGACGCAGCAGGTGGCGGAGATTACCGGCGGCGATGTCAGCCAAGTGGCCAACGTGGTGCAAAATGCCGTGGCGGTGGGGGCGGGCGATGTTTCCCAGGAGGCCCTGGTCAGCCAACGCGCCGAAGCGGGTGAAGGGGGGGATATCGATCAAGACGCCGTCGTCCGCCAGATCGCCGAGGCAACCGGGGGTGACGTGGATCAGACCGCCAAGGTGATTCAAGATGCCGTGGCCGGTGCGGGCGGCACCATCACCCAAGACGCCTTGGCGGAGCAGGTGGCGGAAAGCACCGGCGGCGATGTCAACCAAATCGCCACCATCATCCAGAATGCTGCTGGCAGTGGCGACGTGGTGCAAAGCGCCGCCATCTCCCAGAATGGCCAAGCCATTGGTGACGTGGTAACCGGAGGGACGGTCAATCAACGCGCCGCCGTTGAGCAAATCGCCAACTCCACCGGCGGCGATGTGCACCAAGTCGCCACCATCATCCAGAACGCCACCGCCTCCGATGGACAGATCGATCAAAATGCTGCGGTGCAGCAATTGGCCGGGATTGGGGCCGGGAACAGCAATCAGGTGGCAAGCATCATCCAGAACGCCAACCAAGGGGACGGCCAGAATGCCGACTCGGGGCAAACGGCGGTATTGGAGGATGGGACCGTCATCTCGCAAACCGCCAATATCCTCCAATCCGCCTTGGGAGGAGATGTGGATCAAATCGCCAAGATCCTCCAGGATGCCCAGGCGCAAGGAGGCGACGTTGATCAGCAAGCGGTGATCGAGCAAGTGGCCGAAAGCACGGGGGGAGCGGTCAACCAAGCCGCCGAGATTCTCCAACAAGCTGCCAGCAGCACCGGCGGCGATATCGACCAGACCGCACAGATCATTCAAGCGGCCTTGGGCGGGGGCGACGTTAATCAGACGGCCAAGGTTCTCCAGGACGCGCGGAGTGAAGGCGGGGACATCGATCAACAAGCGGTGGTGAAGCAGCTCGCCGATGCCAGCGGCGGGGATGTGGACCAAGTGGCGGAGATCGTCCAAAAAGCCGTCAATCTGGGATTTGGCGATGTGCAGCAAACCGGCTCGGTGGAGCAACGTGCCCAGTCGGATGACGGCGATATCCACCAAACCGCCGAGATTATTCAAGCCGCCGCTGGCAGCGGAGATGTGAATCAGATCGCGGAAATCCTCCAACAGGCCACGACCGCCAATGGTGGAACCGTCAATCAGCAAGCCGCCGCGCAACAAGTGGCCCAGGCCACCGGCGGAGACGTGGATCAGGTGGCGAAGATCATCCAGGTGGCTCTGGGGGATCAAGGCGATACCGAGCAAACCGCCGGCTTGATTCAATCCGCCTTGGGAGAGGGGGATGTGAACCAGTTCGCCCAGATTTTGCAACAGGCTCGCACCGGGGGCGGAGACATCGACCAACAGGCCGCTGTGCGCCAAATCGCCCAAGCCACGGGCGGCGATGTCAACCAAGTGGCCGAGGTGGTGCAAAACGCCGTGGCCTTGGGACTGCACGAAACCTCCTCCGGTGCCAATGAGGCGGATCTCGTGGCGGCTTAAAGGCAGAGAAAGGAAATCCCCATGGCGGACATCAAGGGCAATACACGGAGCAATATTCTCCAAGGCGGGGAAACCGCCGATGTTCTCTCCGGCGATGATGGCGGCGACGCCTTGGCGGGGGGAAGCGGAGCCGATGTCCTCCATGGCGGAGGCGGGGACGATCTCCTCTTCGTGGATCAGGCCGATACCCTGATTGATGGCGGAGAGGGGATTGATACCGTCGTTGTGACACCCTCAGCGTCCCCCTACACCATCGATGCGAAAGTGATGACGGGGGTCGAGGCTCTTCAAGACGCGCCCGGTGCCGATACATCCGTGACCCTGGATGCCGGGAGCTTCGCTGATCTCTCTCCAGGATCGGGGGACCACTTCCTTTTCGCCCTGGGGGATGGGGACGACAGCATCCGCATCACCAACGCTTCCTCGCCGCCCACCACGGTGGAGAATGATCGGGTGGTCTTTGAAAACGGCCTAGAACTCCGCTTCGAGGGCGTCGAAAATCTGGTGATCAGTGGGACGGAGGGGGAGACCTCCAACGTGGTGGTCCAATCCTCGGAAACGGGGAACTCGGCGACGGTCAGTGGCGTTAGCACCGGGAACGGTGTCGCCGTGGTCGGCAGTACCACCGTCATTGAGCAGGATAACACCACCACAGAGGATTCGCCTGACGCGCCAACCGCAGCCGCGACGGCGGCGGAAACCGTGTTTCCCCTGGGGAGTTCCCTTGACGCTCCGGCCGATCTAACCGATGTCGCCGATACGTTGACTTCCGTGCTGGAGGACTATCACCAGGAGGCCAACGCCGTGCGCGCCGAGGCCCTCCAACCCACCGTTACCTCCGCCGGGGAGACCTTGCTGACCTCAGGCGTGTTCGACACCTTGGATCTGCTGGGGCTCCTCTCCGGAGGCGATAGCACCGACCTGTTCACGCTTACATGAGAGAGCGGCAAGCCAATCCCTTTCGCCGCCGTCTGGCTCTTGCCGCTCGCTCTTTTTGGCTGGTGGGAGTGTTCAGTTCCGGGGTCAATATCCTGGGTCTCACGGTGTCTGTCTACTTGATGCTGGTCTTTGACCGGGTGTTGAGCGGACACAGCCTAGAGACCCTGGCGTATTTGACCCTGTTGGCGGGAGTCGCCATCCTGACCCTGGTTCTGCTGGATCTCTCCCGTGCCTTGATCGGGGTTCGGGTGGGGGCGTGGCTGGACGCCACAGCCGCCCCCGAGGTCTACGAACGCAGCATCGAAGGGACGCTTGCCGGGCACTCTTACGCCCAGCAGGCGCTGCACGATCTTGGGACGCTCCGGGCGTTCGTGGCCAGCCCGGCGCCCTACACCCTTTTCGACGCCTTATGGATGCCGGTTTATCTTCTCGTGGTCGTGCACCTGCATTGGGCACTGGGATTGGTGGCCTTGGTGGGCATGGGATTGCTGATTGGATTGGGACTTTTGAACGAGAAGGCGGTGCGAGGCCCGGTTAAGGCCGCGACCTCTGAGGGCGTGCGTCTCCACGCGGCAACGGCGGTGGCGCTGCGCAACGCGGAGGCGGTGGATGCCATGGGCATGGGTGAAAGCCTGGTCCGTCGTCGGGAGCGAGACCAGGCTCGAATGTTGGACGAGGCTGCCGTGGCGGGAACACGCTCAGCCCTGGTGATGGCGGGCACGCGATTCGTGCGTTCCGGGATGCAGATTGCCCTGCTTGCGGTGGGAGCTTACCTTGCCACTCGCCGGGAACTCACCGGAGGAGCGGTCATCGGGGCCTCCATCATCATGGGTCGAGCGGTGGCTCCGGTGGAGCAGGCCCTGGGATTATGGAAGCAATTCATCGCGGCGGGAGAGGCACGGCGGCGTCTGGAGGCCTTTCATGCGGCACCATTGGAGCGACAAGGAACCGTTCCACCGCCGCCTCGGGGGCAGTTGAGCGTCGAAGGCGTAACGTTTTCCCCTCCCGGAGCAAAAGTTCCGGTTCTGCAACAAGTGTCCTTCATGGCTGAGGCGGGCGAGATGGTGGCGATCCTCGGTCCCTCGGGAGCGGGGAAGTCGTGCCTCGCACGGTTGCTGGTGGGGGTCTGGAAGCCAGCGGTGGGCGTGGTGCGTCTGGATGGTGCTGACGTTCACGCTTGGCCTCGTCGCGATTTCGGTCGTCATGTGGGCTATGTCCCCCAGGACGTGGAGCTGTTCCCCGGTAGTGTCCGCGATAACATCGCTCGGATGGGGGAGGTCTCGGACGAAATTCTGTTTGCCGCTGCTCGGCTGGCCGGGGTTCACGACATCGTGCTGCGTCTGCCCCAAGGCTACGACACAGAGATTGGCGACGGCGGTATGAAGCTCTCGGGAGGGCAGCGGCAACGGGTGGCCTTGGCTCGGGCGGTGCTGGGGCGGCCGCGCTTGGTGGTGCTGGATGAACCCAACGCCGGATTGGATGGCGATGGCGAATTGGCTCTGGCTCAGGCCATTGATGCTCTCAAGGCGCAAGGGACATTAATCTTGGCGATCACGCACCGACGAGGGTTGCTGGTCCAGGCGGACAAAGTGCTGGTTCTGCGTGGGGGGCAGGTCGATGTGTTTGGCACCCCGGCGGAGGTGGCGGCACGCTTGGTGTCTCCGACGAAATCGGCGCTCTCGGCATGAGCGGACCCAATATCCGTTTCCCCGCAATGCTGGGAACCACGGTGGCCGTGCTGTTTTTTGGCGTGCTGGGAGGCTGGTCCGTTCTGGCCCCTCTCTCGACCGCCGTGGCGGCCGGAGGGGAAATTATCGTCGAAAGCCACCGCAAGACCGTGCAACACCTGGAGGGCGGAATTATCGCAGAGATTCTCGCCCGGGATGGGGACCGGGTGAATGCCGGCCAAGCGCTGATTCGTCTCGATACCACCCAGGCCGAGGCGGCTTTGCGTCAGTACACAGGGCAGCTTGATGCCCAAAGAGCCCTGGCCGCTCGCTTGATCGCCGAACGGGACAGAGAGGAGGAGGTGACCTTTCCAGCGGATCTTGCGCGACGAGCCCCTCAGGACGAGGCCTTGCAGGCGGTGCTCGATGGACAGAGACGCATCTTCTCCGCCCGGAAAACGCTCTTGTCTCAACAACGAGATATCCTTGGGCGAAAAATCGGGCAGATCGAGGCCCAGATCACGGGAGCAAAGGAGCAGATTGCTGCCTTGGAACAACAGCGCTTCCTGGTGCGGAGCGAAACCGATGATGCCTTACAACTTCTGGCTCAGGGCCTGATGCAGCGAACTCGGGTGCTGGCCTTGCAACGAGAGGCCGCCGCCTTGGATGGCCGCTCGGGCGAACTCCACGGTGCCGTTTCTGCCTCGGAACAAAGCATTGGGGAAACCCTGCTTTCCATTGCCAGCCTGGAGTCCACGCGGGCGGACGAGGTGGCCAGGGATTTACGCGAGGCCGAAAATCACATTGCCGAGTTGGAACAACGGGTGCGTGCCCATCAGGATATCCTGACACGACAAAATATTACGGCTCCGGTCAGTGGGGAAGTGGTCGGCCTCAAAGTTTTTAGTGCCGGAGGCGTCATCGCCCCAGGGCAGGAGTTGCTGGATCTGGTCCCCGCCGGAGATTCCTTGGGCGTAACCGTGCATGTGTCCCCCTCGGACATAGATTCGGTCCGACCGGGGCAGGAGGTTCAGGTGATGTTGACGGCGTATTCTCAGCGGATGATTCCCCCTCTGCCTGGCCGTCTCGTGACCATTTCGGCGGATCGACTGGTGGATAAAGCGGGAGAGCACCCTTACTATTCCGCTCGAGTCGAGATGGATGCCCGCGTGCTGGCAAGCCTGCATGGGGTGAGTCTCGTGCCGGGAATGCCCGTCCAGGCGATGATCGTGACGGGAGAGCGAACCGTGTTCGAGTCGGTTTTTGCCCCCCTAAGAGCGAGCCTAAAGCGGAGCATGCGGGAAGAGTGAAAGGGTCTGGAAGGTTTCATATTCACAAAGAGGGGGATATGGGCCGGGAGCCTCAAGAGGACGCCCAGGCCAAAAACACGCTCTAAGCGTCCTGCCGTGGCTGCTGACAGGTCATGATGACGTGTGTGTAAGGAACACGCATCCGGTCGTGCATGACGGCAATGTTGACGTCTCGAAAATGGCGTTCCGCCAGCAGGACATAAGCTTCGGGCGTCCGAACCGAGGCTCCACGATCAAGTTTAGCAAGAAGACGTGCAATAAATGGCTGGTTCTCAGTAAAACCAGTATCAAGCGTTATCAAACGACCGTCCGGTTTAAGTGCGCGTGAGGCGAGGGACATAAGCTGATCGGCAATATCATCCGGTAAATGGTGTAAGACCCCAAGAGCCAGAGAAATATCAAAACTTTTTTCTTCCTCTAAATTAAAAGTATCGATTCTATCGACGGATAATTTAGGGACACTTCCATATTTGGCTCGTGCTGCCACGATGTAGTTCTCGATAGGATCAAAGCCAACGTAATTCTCAGCGTTCTCCAAGGTAGAGAGAATTGCTGCGGGACCACAACCAATGTCCAGGATTTTATCGGATTTCTTAGGAGCAATATATTGCTGAGTGAATTCAGATGCATATTGCTGAGTGAATTCAGATGCCGGAGGGGCTCCGAGCAATTTTGGTACTAGGGCATAAAGGGAAGGGTTTCTCAACCACTGCCATAACCACGAACTGCGTTCCCCCTCCATCCTTCGGCACCTTGCTATCGAATTGCAAATCGTCTGCTGGGACGTTTAGCACGCAATCCTGAAGGAGTCATCCCGTATTCGAAACTGATTTTGGCCAGATCAGGTGTTACGGATTTTATCGCATCAGCAAGAAGACGATGGCGGCTCCGCCCACCAAAATCCGGTACCAGGCGAACGGGGCGAAGCCATGCCGTCCGACAAAGGCGACTGCTCCCTTGACCACCACCAGGGCCACGAGGAAAGCGGTGACGAACCCCGTCAGGATCATCTCCCCTTGGGAGAAGGACAACACCGACCAGTTCTTATAAAGAGAGAATACCGAGGCTCCCAGCATGGTCGGAATCGCCAGGAAGAAAGAGAACTCCGCCGCAGTCCTCCGCTCGACCCCCACCATGAGAGAGCCCATGATGGTGGCCCCTGACCGTGAGACCCCAGGGATCATGGCGATACACTGAAAGAAGCCGACCAGCAGTGATAACAGCAACGGGAAATCCGCGATGTTGAAGAACCGAGGCTTTCGCACCAGTCGTTCCAGGATCAGAATGACGAGACCTCCCACCACCAAGGCGACGGCCACAACCATGGGGGAGTGCAGCAGGGCACTGATGTATTTATGGGCGAGCGCACCAATCACCGCCGCCGGCAGAAAGGCGATCAGAATGTTGCGGACGAAGGCCCTTTCTCTGGGATCGTTGGTGACGCCGATGGCCGCCGTCCATAACCGTTGCCAATACACCACGCACAGGGCGAGGATCGCCCCGAGTTGGATGACAATTTTGAATGTTTCGCCCTCAGGTTCGTGAAATCCGAGCAGATCCCCCAAAAGAATCATGTGTCCGGTAGAGGAAACCGGGAGAAACTCGGTCAACCCCTCGATGACGCCGAGCAGGACCGCTTGGAGATAGGTGTTCATAGAAACCCTTGAGGCAGAAAAAAGGCGGGCGGATCATGCCTACCAGAGCCAGGGAAAAGCAATAACCTTTCCGGCGAGTCCCAAAGGAATTTGTAAGGGGCTCATTCATCCACCATTTCTGTGGATAACTTTGTGGAGAACGCTGGGACGACGCGTTCCAATCCAGGGAGGAGAACGCTTTCAACGACTTGCATAAAATTTGAGCAAAAACATAAAAACATAAAAAAATCAATGCTATAGCTAAAGTCAATGGCAAAAAATTACCCGGGGGAACGCTTTTTTTCTGGACAGTCCCCCCATCCTAGGGCAGTCCGCGCCCGGAAAAGAGGGTGTGCAAAACTTTGCCGACAAGAAAGCGTTGAGAAGCCTGTCTCTGGCAAATGTTCTTCTTATTTTCCTTTCGCATGCGGAAGGAAAATCACATCCCGGAACGTGATTCGTTGGGCAATGAGAGAGGGGGACTCTTGACCGGGGCGGAGGGCTCGGCCATGCTCCCGTCCATGGTGATTTCATGCTCTTCCACTCTTCCGCGCACAGCCCTCGTTACGGGCGCGGCCCGGCGCATCGGGCGGGCCATCGCCGTGGACCTCGCACGGGGAGGGTTCGATGTGGCCGTGCACTACGCCCAATCCGCCGAGGAGGCAGAGGCAACCCTTGGTGAAATCCATGCGTTGGGTCAAAAAGGGGTGTTGCTTCAAGGGGATTTGGCACGAGAAGACCAGACACTGGACCTCGTCGCCCAGGCCGAGCAGGCCCTCGGGAGCGTGGGGGTGCTCGTTAATAATGCCTCGGTGTTCGAGCGGGACGAAGCTCTCACCGCAACGCGCCAGGGTTGGGACTTCCACATGGAAATCAATCTAAGATCTCCGTTTGTGCTGTCTCAAGAAATGATGCGACGCCTACCGAGTGCTGCCGAAGGTGTGATCATCAATCTGTTGGATCAGCGGGTTTGGAACTTGACCCCCCATTTTACCACCTATACGACCAGCAAGGCGGGGCTGTGGGCGTTAACGCGGTCGCTTGCGTTGGCATTTGCTCCTCGCGTGCGGGTGGTGGGAATAGGGCCGGGGCCGGCTCTGCCGAGCGTGCGGCAATCTCTGGAGCAATTCCAAGCCCAGTGCGCGAAGACCCCCCTGCGACGAGGCACCAGCCCCGAGGAAATCTGCGCTGCGGTACGTTTTATCCTTGGAGCCCCCTCGTTCACGGGGCAGATGATGGCGCTGGATGGCGGACAGCACTTACAATGGGGCGGCGATGCCGGGCTTGTGGAATAGGGGGAGAGCCTGATCATTGGTGCTTTTCATCTTGTGTTAACGTCCTCGTGTTAGCGTCCGCGGACTGCAATTCTAAACGGGCGACGTGCCCAAGGTTTAAAGAGTCAAGGAGATCTCATGAGCTACCCAGTCAATAAAACGGGCTACATGAATGTGCCTCCGGGTGGAAACCCCCGTGCGACCGAGGCCTGGGCGCTCACGGAGACGGCGCGGCGAATGTCGGAGGCTCAACGAGAAGGGGCTCCCATAGAACAACTGCTAGGGGCGGTTCGTTTGAATTGGCGTCTTTGGACCATTTTTCAGGCGGAAATCAGTGATGACTCATGCCCTCTAGCCACTGAAATTCGCGAAAATATGTTGTCGTTGAGCAATTTCGTCGACAAGACATGCGTGGATATCATTTCGGATCCAACACCGAAAAAGCTTGATATTCTCATCAGTATTAACCGCAATCTGGCAGCAGGCTTATTTGAGACGCCTCCCCAGGATGCCGCGGCCGAGTCTCAGGCTGGCGAGAAGTCCTCTGCCCTAGGGACGGGTAGTGCGAGCTTCAGCGTCTAATACATAACACAGGCACTTAGCGGAAACAGAATTGACATGACGACAGATGTACAGACCATATTGGCTTCAGCTCGGCGAAACTTCGAGCGGGGGGATACCGCAGTACCGCTTCAGATTGCCGAGGAAGCCTTAGCAAATCCCGAGACTCGAATTATTGGACTTTGTATCGGGGCTGCCGTTTCGTTTCGGCAGGGGGGGCATGCCAATGCCATCTATCTCCTTGACCAAGTTGCAGACCACGTTGACTGCCCCGGGGGAGTCTATGAGGCACTGGGCGTCCTCAATTGCTTGGTTGGACGGCTTACCGAAGCGCTTTTCTACGGGAAATTGGCGACGACGAAGGCCGATGATCTCGGGATTATCGCGTTGTTCGGACGAAATTTCCCTAAATTCGCCGATGCCTTTATGAACATTGGGGATAGGCCGCAGCTCAAAACTGCCAAATTCTTGACTGCTATCAATCAAGATGAGGAGGCAGCCAAGGCGGTCGAGCAGCATCTCCAACTCTTCAATAATGATGTGGAGGCGCTTGATCTCTACGCAGCACTTCTCGTCAAAACGGCTCGCCCCCAAGAGGCCATCGGTATTCTGCGGACGATTCTGACCCTCGCGGGGTACTCGGCCGAGCTCTCTAGTCGCCTCGGCAAGTGTCTGCTGGCAACAGGGGATTTCAGCGGTGCAACGGCGAGCCATGATTTGGCATTGCTTCAGAACACCAGCTCTCCCGCTCTTTGGGCTGCGGCCCTGCAAACGTGGAGCTACCATCCCGTGGTTGGTTCCGCGCGTCATGCGGCCCTGATCAACGGCTGGAAGGACAGTATTTCTGCCCAAGCTTCCACGGAGCCCTTGCCTGTAGTGCATACAACGCCAAATCCAAAATTGCGGGTTGGCTACCTTTGCTCGGGTTTGACCGATGCCGATACCAAGGCAATGCTGGTCAAGATCGCCAAAGCGCAGCGTCGTAACAATATCTCCACCTTTGGTTTTGGTGCCGGATTCGCCTTCGAGCAGGGCAATCTTGTCTACGGGGATTGTTTCGAGCGTTGGGTGAATGTCGGTCATATGTCCGAAACGAAAGTTTCCGATGCCCTTCGGAAAGAAAAAATTGATGTTTTGGTGGACTGCAATGGTTTCCTTGCCCCCAAATTCAATGCCCTTTTCCTGAATAGCTCGGTCCCGGTCAAGCTTTCGTGGCTGAACCTTCCCGAGGGTGTGGCTCTTCCTGGGGCGACGGCTCATCTGGCTGACGTTTTACCCTGTGGGCCACTTTTGCTCCCTTCGGTGGCTCTCCCGCCCGGAGGATTTAAGAACGAAAAAACCGCCGACCAGGGAATCGTCTTTGCCGCCGATGCCGAACTGGCGGAAATTACGCCCGACGTGGCTATGGCGTGGGCTAAAATCCTGCTTGATGTTCCCAATTCCGTCCTTGTCCTGCGACAGAACAAGGATATGGAGGTTCCCAGCAATGTGAGCCGATTGGTGGATCTGTTCGGTAATTTTGGCGTTGCTCACTGCATTGATGTCATCGGTGCGCCGTCGGCAGCGGAGTTCTTTGCCGAGGCGGATATCGCCCTCGCTCCTTTCCCCATGGCTCGGCCTTTCCCGTATGGGACTGCCCTTAGCCTTGGCATTCCTGTGATTGTTCGCAACCAGGGGGCCAGCAAAATGCTCGCCGCAGCCGTGACAGCGGCAGGGATGGGAAAAGAGATGTGTGCGGAGAGTGTGGAAGGATACGTCGACCACGCCGTGAGATGGGCCGAGAGAGGCAAGCTTGCGCTCTTCCGAGAGGCAGCACCCGCTAAGGTGCTGGGGTCGGTGTCCTTCGCGCCGGAGGCCTTTGCCGTTGCGCTTGAGGAAGTGTGTCGGCGGTTGTTGGAGCAGCGGGTCTCGTAGAAAAAAAGGGGGTCCGGGGCAATGGCTCCGGGCGGGGTTTGGGGCGGCAGCCCCGGCGCACGCCAAACGGCCCCACCCCAAAAAACATCCCGGAAAACGGGATGTTTTTTGGGGTGGGGCCGTTTGGCTTGCGCCCGGGCTGCCCCCCCAAACCCCCCCCCGAGCCATTGCCCCGGACCCCCATTTTTTATACAAGACCCCCGGCTCCAAAAACCGCCCCCACACAGACACAAGCACAACCGCCCAGGCCG
>JAVBJO010000182.1:0-15559 GCA_031546925.1 Rhodospirillaceae bacterium | reverse complement strand
TGGGGCGGTGCGGCCTCTTGGGGGGGTGGGGGGCCGCCCGCCCCCCCCCCCCCTCTCCCCCCCCCCCCCCCCCCACCCCACAAACAAACCCCCGTTTTTTTGGGGGTTTTTTTTTTTGCGGGGGTCGGGGGGGATGGAAGGTCTTGGCTTGCGCCGGGGCTGCCGCCCCAAACCCCGCTTAGGACGCGATGCCCCGGACCCCCTTCTCTTTCATCAAGGGGGGGCGGGCCAAACGGCAATAAGCGATGGGAGAGCTCGGATGATTTTCATGGTTTGGAGACTAACGGTTATGACTCGCAGAAAAAGTTCCAGAGGGTAGCGAGGATTCTTCATGGTTTCTGTCGCCCAGGCATTGGCATCGTTAAGAATGCCGCTGCTTTTGTCGATTTTTACGCATTGCCGCTCGACAACCCAATCCAAAGCAGGCTTTCCGTTCAGAACGTAGTCATAGGCTTCCAAGGGAATTCCGGTAATGGTTATTTTTTCATTGTAAATTAAGGTCGTGCGATCCTTACTCTTGCCCTTCTTACCGTATTTCATCTTTTCGACCCGGTAATCGCTGTCCCTGCCCTCTCCCTTGATCTGAGCAGGATACATCTCTACCGTCTCGTAATGAAGGTGAAGGTCCGCAAGCTCCCGTCCAGCTTGGGAAAGGGCACGGAAATCCGCAATGGTCTTGACGCAAGGAATACGAGGCAATTCCTTGACCAGAGCATCGGCAAAGTATTTGATGTATTCTGTGGAATGAAGCAAGCCATAAACATAATAAAAAATGTCTTCTTTGCTGATGATCTCGCCAGGATAAGCCGTCTGAAAATGGATCAATCCATCATCGGTAATAGCATCTCGGCGTTGCGTCTTTCCATGACCAGGCCCTTGAAAAATTTTGTTTTCTAATTTTTTGTCTTCATATAAATAAAGAGGGAAGCACTGTCCTTTTTCTATATTGTCATGACAGGGGATTTTATCAACAATAAGAGCGCTAAAATTATTTTTACTTCCCTTCCCCGCAACACATATAAGCAAATTTTCTGATGTTGGTTCAGGAAATATCTGTGGTATCTGATAAATTCTCTCGTTGAAGCGGCGATTAAAATACAGCCACTGCTTAGAGAAAGGTCTATACAAACTAATTACAAGACATGACTCATTAAAATGAAGTTTATTTCCTTTTATAATGTGATATTTTAGGTTATCCGTCCAGCTTATCCGTGTAGTATCTGAGTTAATGAAATTATCAACACTTATTTCTCGTTCTTTTTTTGAAGAATTTGCATATTCAACTAAAAACCTATCAACCTCTTTATTATAATAATTAATCATTCTTGATATATTCTTGCCGTTGCTTGTTTTTGAAGCATTATAACACCAAGAATCTCGATTTGTTTTTACACCGCAAGAGTAATTATCAAATAATTTTATTTCATTATTTTTTTTACCACCGATGATAATGTCTTCTGTATTTACCTTACCTCTCTGCTTTAGCCAATCCCCATGATCATTGGGGGTGATGCGCTGCCATTTTTCGTCATCATAAATGCCGACAATGCTTGAATAGGTGCGAATGATTTCTAGCTTATCGTTGCGGTTAAGATAATCACCAATGTCGTGGAAGAAAATCTGACCATGTTGTTGGGCCGACGGGTTTTTCACCAACAAGGTGATGGCAATTGGGGCACGGCTTCCACTGCCAAAAATCTTGCCTCCCTCCTTATGGGACAACACACCAGAAGTTCGTTGATTTCCTCGTAAGTGGAAGATGTAAATGCAACTGAACTCTTCTACCAGACATTTTCGCAATCCATCAGATGTATTGGTTTCTATAAACCCAGCATTTGTGACAAAACCAATCACACCTTTGTCTCCAATATAGTCAGAAGACCAACGGATGGCACGGATATAACTGTCATAAAGAGAATTTTTCAGTTTCGCCGTGGAACGGTTAGCATAAGTTTCACGGATACGGCCATCCAGAGACGGGTATGAGCTATTCTTATTATTGTCGTTCTCGTTTTCCTGACCTACCGAATAGGGTGGGTTTCCGATGACGACACGGATGTCTCGTTCTGTCTGGGCGGGTCGGAGTGTGTTGTTGAGAAACGTATCCGTAAGACAGATCCCCTCAAATGGCGTGTAATCCCCCCCGACAATATCGAGATAGGTCGATTCAATGTTGATAGAAGCGATGTAATAGGCAAGTAAAACAATCTCATTGGCGTAGATTTGATCTTTATATTTTCGGCGAAGTTGCTCCGGCGGGATCAAGCCGCTTTGGATCAGGCGGGTAAGGAAGGTGCCGGTACCGGTGAAAGGGTCAAGGATGTGAACGCCATCACTGCCGAGCGTTTGTCCGAACTCGGTTTGCAGAAGGTGGTTGACGCTGTGGAGGATGAAATCCACCACCTCGGTGGGGGTGTAGACGATGCCGAGGCGCTCGGCCATGCGAGGAAAGGCCTTGCGGAAGAACGTATCGTAAAGCTCCACGATGATTTTTTGTTTGGCCTCATTGCTGTCGATGCCCTCAGCACGCATTTTCACGCTGTGGTAGAAATGTTGGAGGGTATCGGCTTCTGCGTCCAGACGATGCTCTTGCAGGATCTCCAGCAGGTTTTGCAGGGCCCGCGAGATGGGATTGCGTTGGGCGAAATCGAAGGTGCTGAACAGCGCCTCGAACACCGGCTTGGTGATCAAGTGTTGGGCCAGCATTTCGATGACCTCGGTATCGGTGATGTTGGCGTTCCAGGTGCTCCGAAGCTGGCGGGCAAAGGCGGAAAAGGCGTTCCGTTCCTTGGTGTTGGCCTTGGTTTCGAGCAGGGTGGCAAGACGCAGGATGTGGGTATTGGCGATTTTGGCGATATCCTGAGCCCAGTCTTCCCAGTGCGTACGATTACCGCATTTCTCCACCACCTTGGCCTGGATGGCGGTCGTTACCCCGTCAATGTCGAATTTCGGGTCACATTGCGCGGTATCCCCGGTATGGACCTGGGTTCCTTCATCCGAGACCACGATGATTTCCATCTTGGCAGGGTCCGAGCCGATCAAGTCCAGCTTGTTGATCATGGCATCGAAGCGGTCATCGTGGGAGCGAAGCGCCTGCAAGACTTGCCACACCACCCGGTAGGTCTTACCGTCGTTCAAGGCCTCGTTGGGAGTCACCCCGGCGGGGATCCCCACCGGGAGAACCACATAGCCGCGTTTCTTGCCCTCTGCCTTGCGCATAACGCGGCCAAGGGATTGCACCACGTCCATCGGGGACTTGCGCGGGGCGAGGAACAACACCGCGTCGAGAGCCGGCACGTCCACACCCTCCGACAGACACCTTACGTTACTGAGGATGCGACAGGTGGGATCGGAGGTGTCCGCCTTCAGCCACGCCAACGCGATCTCTCGCTCCCTGGCGTTCATGCCACCGTCCAGGTGGGAAGTCTCGCATTTTAGGGCGTTGGGGCCGACGGAGACGGTTTTCTGGTATTCTTCCACCACACGCGGGAAGAGGGCGGAAATCTTTCGCGAGCTGACTCGGTGTACTTTAGCTCTGCGCGGTGTTTCGATGACGTGACAGAATGCGACTGCTCGGCGCATCGGCACCGTGTCGCCTTCCCGCATCCCCTGCTTGCCGAGCGCCTTCCAACAGCCGATGATCTTAGCGGCATCCGCCACCTTGATCGGGCCGCCGTCGTCCTTAAGCAAATTCTGGAGAGTCCGGCTGACGTGCCGCTCGTCCACAGCCAGTACGAGGACCTTATAATCCACCAACAGCCCCTCCTTGACCGCCTCGCTAAAGGGGAGGGCGAACAGTTGTTTCCCGTAAAGAGTCTCGTCGTCCATCGAGCACAGGGTAACGTTGCCCTTCTCGGCGGTGGCCTTGGCGCCCTCGCCGTAAATGCGCGGGGTGGCCGTCATGTAGAGGCGCTTGGCGGAACGGAGGTAAGCGGCATCATGGACCTTGACGAAAGCGCTCTCGTCCTCGTTGTCGAAGGTGGCTCCTGTAGTGCGATGGGCCTCGTCGCAGACGATCAGGTCAAAATCCGCCAGAGCGTGCTCCTGTTGCGCCCGGTGGATCACCTCAATGGAATGGTAGGTGCTGAAAACCACGCTCATGTGGTCGGAGTCAAAACGTTGAGACATCTCGACGGCAAGCCGAGCGGCATCCGTGGTCGCGGGATAACGCAATTCATGGCGAAAAGTTTGCGCCGTGTCGTCGTCGTCTCTGCGCCGCCTCTTGCCCACGGCGCGGTCCGAGCAGACGGCAAAACTATGTAAGGGAGTCTCGCTCTCTTGCGTCCATTCCGTCAGGGTTTGCGACAGGAGGGAGAGGCTGGGCACCAGGAAAAGCACGCCCTTGCCGCGTCCGGCGAGCTTTTCCGCGATCTTCAGGCTGGTAAGCGTCTTGCCGGTCCCGCAGGCCATGATCATCTTGCCGCGATCAGCCAAGTGCAAGCCAATGTTCACCTGCTCCAGCGCTCGCTGCTGATGGGGCCAGAGGCGTTTGGGTGGCTTCAAGGCGAGAGCCCTCCCCTGGCCGTAGGTGGACCAGTCGATTTGACTGTTCTCCAGATCCGTCAGGTCGATCTTGCTCACTGGAGGAGTCTGACCGTGCAGCGCCTCGCTGGCGCGCTGGCTCCACAGATTCGTGGAGGCGATAACCACCCGTCGGGTAAACGCCCCCTCGCCCGAGGCGGCAAAGAAAGATTCAAGATCGGCCTTTTGTACCCACACGTCAGGAGCATAAAACGCACACCGGACGGCGTGGTATTCGTTGGTCCCCCGAGTCTTCGCCACCAGATCAATGCCGGTATCTCGCTGGTCCAGCCCCTGGAGACAAGCCCAAGTGGCGTAGGTCCAGACATCGCTATAAAAATCCTGGTAGGTTGCCTCGTTTTTCAGGTAGCACTGGATCAAATCTTGGAAAGACGTGCGTTTCTCTCGCTCAGCGACCGTCGCATGGCGATAACCGTCAAGCAAGGCCGTCAGAGCAGACATAAACGCATCTCCTTCAGAAGCCTCTCTTCCGTACAAGACACCATGTTGGGGGTCAAGGGGCCAGAGGCCCCTTGACCCTCTAGAAGGCCAGCGAGAGCCCCGTCATGGCGACCCAACCTTGGTTCTTCTCTCCGGCTTCGCCGCTCTCATCCTTGTAGCGGATATGCCCGATGGTCCCTACCACATCGACACCCGGCCCCATGCCGTACCGTCCAGAGGCTTGGACCAACTCGATCTTGTCTTCACCGTCAATCGCCGGATCATCCTGGGCGGTGGAGTTGAAATACGCAACGCTGACAGAATATGGCCCGTTGGCGTACATAAGACCCACATCCCAAGCATGCCCGGAGCTGATAACCTCCGCAATCCCATGATCAATGTTCAGCTTGCGATAGGAACCTCCCAGGGTAAATCCGGCGTAGGACAGGTTGAGGCCCGATGACCATTCAGAGGAGTTCCCGCCAGGCCCCGGATTCGCATCCCCGTTGATATCGTACCAGACGTATCCGCCGGAGACTTTCACATCCACGGGTCCGAAGCTGTTGGCGTATAGGGCTGCGACACCATAGGCGGGCACGCCACCGACGTTGAAGTTGGCGTTATCCTCCGACAAGACGTTGGGGATAAAGCTTCCCCCCACGGTCAGACCATAAAAGCTGGGGGAAACGTAGGTAATCTTATCGGCGTTATCATCGGTATCGATTTCGGTGCTTTGAGGAGCAACGACGCTACCGGGCTGAGCAAGGGATTGAAACACCATGTTATTGCCGGCCCAGTTGCCTGCGGCATCGGGAGCCATGGCATGAAGCAACACGGCACCGTTCGCTTCGGAACCGAGGATGACCTTACCAAATCCCCCTTCGATGAAGACGAAGGAGCGATTGACGAAATCATCCTTTTCGTTGCCCTGGTTTTGCCCACCAGCTTCGATTTCGACGGTGGCACCGATCTTCAACCCATTATCGAGGGTGGTTTCGCCGCCGAAGAAAATCCGGTTGTCGCCTTTGACGTCGGCATTGGTGCCTGCATCCTCACCCGGATGAGCCTGCTCCCAATTTTTGCTTTGCCAGGCACCGACGACCCACCACTTGGAATATCCGCCGAGCTCAAGTTTGATTTTCTCTGCCGCCTGAGCCGTCCCCATGCCCCAAAGGACGGTCAGGGCTGTGCTGGCGAGGATAAGTTTTCTCATGTGCGATCCTTTGGTCTCAAATGTCGGTGCGTCTTTTTGGCGCTTCACGAGCCGGACCATAGGAGAGCTTGCCCGAAAGGGTCAATCGTCGTAATGCACGGATTGGCAGTTTATGCGAATGTGTCTCATTTTCGTCACATATCAAAAGTCAAGCTAGACTCAGCAGAAAATCTGTCTTTCGGCGTAAGACAGAAGGAAGAGCAAAGAATTTTCGTCAGTGCCACCACAATTTAAAGTCAGCAATCGAGCGCCCTACCTCATTCTCGGCCACTTTTAGGATGAGAAGGGATTTTTTCTTTGCGGAAAGGCACAGACAGGTCCCTTTCCCTCCTATAAGATGAAGATATTTCAGGAGATGGATCATGAAGCATCTCATCCTACCGGTGTTGACTATTCTCGTAAGTATTGCAGTGGTGGCGCAAGAGAGTCCCTCTCCCCCTACCGTCGCCGAAGACCTTCTCCTTCCGCAGCCTCATCCGTGGCAAGGATGGCCGTTCCATGGGGAAAAGATCCGCGTTATCCACGAGGCCGCCCTCAAAGGCGAGGTGGAGGCGCAATACGCCTAGGGCGTGGACTCATTAACCTGAGCACCAGATTCGGCAGGCGATCAGCTTGACAGCGGCGAGGAAGTTGAGGGGTTTTTTATCGTATCGGGTGGCGATTCCGCGGAATTGCTTGATTTTGTTGAATAAGCGCTCGACCCGATTGCGTTGACGGTAGAGCCAGTTTGAATCATAAAAGCAAAGCGTTGGGAATCCCCTTTATGAATTTACGGCCGAGGATGACCGCCCGCTGAAAAGGCGTTGTGCCCCTTGCGGTAATGCGGTCTTCCCGGTCACAAGGCACGAGGCGCTAATCCTTTGACGGCGCACACTCTTTGGAGGACTCGGGCTCCTCCTTCGATACCCTCCTCGAAGGCCACCACGCTAAGGCCGGGGAGGAGGGTCAGAAGAGCGCCGCGCCGTGCCAGGAAGTCGGGGTTTCGCGGACGGCCAAAGTGTTCATTGCCCTCGGCGAAAACCTCGCAGATCAGGACGCCGTCTTCCTCCAGGCTGGCGAGGAGAGCGGGGAACAAGGGCCGCCAGAAGTAATGAGTCATGACGATGCCAGCGAAAAGTCGCCCGTGGAAGGGCCAGGGGGAACCGTCCTCCAGATCGGCGACGACCGCCTCGACCTGGGGAGGGAGCGGCCCCAAGGTGCGATCCACCCCCGTCACCGGGTGGCCTCGGTCGAGGAACAAGCGGCAATGACGCCCGCCTCCGCAGGCCACGTCCAACACGGGGCCTTGGGGGCGGATCAGAGGGGCGAAGCGCTCCACCCAGGGGGAGGGCCAGGGGGAGGAGGGCCAGGGGGAGGCTCCACTGGTGATTTTCGAGTCCACGATTTCTCCTTATGATCTTTGACAAAAAAGCCCTGCGGCGACGATCTCCCCTTGAACTTATCGTGATGAGGTTCTACTGACAAACCATGGCCCGGTGGATACGACGACTCGGCATTGGCGCTGCTGCCGCCGTGGCGATAGGACTGGCAGCACTCGCCGGAGGAATTGCTTTCCTTCACGCGGCACCGGGGGAGCGATGGCTGGTCAAGACCATCACCGAGGCCGCAGCCAGCGACGAACAAACGCTTGAAATCGACGGATTGCAAGTCTCGTGGTGGTTTCAGATCACCGCCGAGCAGGTTCGTGTTCTCGATCGTCGAGGCGTGTGGCTTTCGGTCGATGCCCCCGAGCTGGTGTGGCACCCCTTCCGCTTAGTGCGCGGGCTTTTGGACGTGGAGCGCGTCGCCGTCAAGCGCATCCATGTCATTCGCCGCTCGGGCGCTCCGGCGGCGCGGGACGAGGAGCCGCCGCTTCCCTTCGATGTCCTCCTCCGGAAAGTCTTTTCCTTCCCGCTCCGGGTGAGCGTCAAGCAGGTCTCGCTGCCCATCGTGCTGGAGGAGCCCGTCATGCCGCCGGGCCTGCCCCGGCAAGAGGTGGATTTTTCCGGAACCTTCCAGATGCGGCGCGGGGGTGGCGCGGCGGATCTTCACCTGCGGGTCCTTGAGGGCGAGACTCTGCGCCTCTGGGGGAGCGTCGCCCCGGACCATGTGGATGTCCTGTGGCAGGCGAATGTGACCGATCTGGCGCGGTGGTCGCGCCTCGCTGGCGTGCGTCTCGCGGGGGGGCTATCGGGATCGGGCGTGGTGGCGGGACGTCTGCCGACCCCCCTGATCAGTGGTACCCTCGCCCTGACGGACGGAGGGGTGGAGACGCTCCATTGGAAGCACCTTTCCCTAACGGCCCAATCCACGCCGCAAGGGGCCGGGCAGCCTCTCCCGGAGGGAAAGGCCAACCCGTTCCGCCTGGCGCTGACCACCGAAATCACCGAGCCGGTTTGGGACAACATCCCGCTCTCCTCCCTCCCGATCCGGGGGGGGGTCTTGGCTGAGATTTTCACCGATACCGGGCGCATCCGTCTGGCCCATGCCCGGGTGGACAGCAGCGCGTTGGGATTGTCTCTCACTGGGGTTCTGGAAGACTGGGGGAAGCGTTCTTTCTTGCGGCTTGGCCTAAAGGTGCCCCAGCTGGAGGCGCTTCCTTTGGCGGATCAGGCGTCCGTGAAGGGGGCGGTTGATCTGCGCGTCCTGGTCACCGGCGATCTGCTCCAGCCTCGGATTCGTAGTGCGGTGCAGCTCTCGACCAGGGGAATCGCCACAGGAATCGAAGCGGCGGACGGAATTCTGGGGGAGCGTCCCACCTTTGCGGGCGTGCTGCGCCTGGCCAGTGGCGCCCTCCGCCTCCCCGAGGCCAGGCTCATCGCCAAGGGGGGGAAGGTATGGCTGCAAGGGGGCCTGGATCGTCAGAGAATCGTTTTGCGCACCAAGGCCGAGGTTCCAGCCTTGGCGGTGGCGGTCCCCTCAATGGGAGGCTCGGCTGTGCTGTGGAGCAAGGTTTCCGGAACACCGGAACGTTTCTCCGCCACTGGTCTGGTCAGCGTGATGGATGTGGCGGTGGCGGATGCGCCCCCGGGTCGTGGCGCACTCTCGTTTGATCTCCAAGATTTGCCCACCCATCCCCAGGGTATGGTGGCCCTCGGAGGCGAAGTGGCGGGGCAACCTCTTGAGGGACGAGTCCGCGTTAGCTTGGTCGATGGGACTCTGGCCCTGCGCGATTTGTTGCTGGCCTCGGGAGACTCGAAAATCAGTGGCTTCCTGGACGTGGGACAGGGCGGGGCCGTTCAAGGCGAAATCACCGGTCGCATCCCCGATCTGCACCAGTGGGAGAAAGTGCTGGGTCTCCCCTTAAGCGGAAAGCTGGAGACGGAGGTGAAGGTTGGTGCGGCGGCAACACCGGGAGGGCTGACCCTCAAGGCCTCCGTCCGAGGGGACAAAATTGTCGCCTCAGGGGTATCGGTGCGGACTCTGACCCTGACCGCCAACGGGGATACTTTTCCCCTCGGGGGGCAGATGATCTTGGAGACCCAAGGACTCAGCAATGGGATGCTGTCGTTCTCGACCTTACGCGCCGAGGCCTCGGGGCAACAAGGCGAGACCCTCGCCTGTCAATTCCAGGCCCAGGGCAATGGCCCCAATGGGGCCGCGCTTGATGTCGCTGGCCGGTGTCTCGATACCGTGCTTCCTGACTGGGGAATTGGACTCCAGCGCTTGAAGGTGGCCCATGGGGGGCTGGGGGTGTCTCTGACGCGCCCGACGGAAGTCCGAGGCGGCCCCGACCGCCTCGCCTTGGCTCCCACCACCTTGGCTCTGGCGGATGGCACACTCACCTTGCAGGGGAGCAGAACCGGGGAACAACTCGCCGCACAGGTTACGCTGTCCAAGATTCCGCTCGGCCTCGCTGCCCTGGTCAAACCCGATCTCAAGCTGGGCGGGCGGCTGGAGGGGCGGGTCGAGATGGACGGAACCTTGAAGGCTCCTCGGGCACGGGTATCCTTGAAGGGAACCGGGTTGGAGAGCGCGCCTACCGCTCTGTTGGGGCGCATGGGGTTGTCCCTGAACGCCGATTGGGACAAGGGACGCGTCCAAGCCGAAACCAACCTTGAGGCGGGTGCGCTCCTCCGCCTGTCCGCCAAGGGAGGCTTCCCTTTGACCCTGGAGGAGTCGGGGCCTCTGCCGCCCAACGGGAAGATCGAGGCCTCTCTCTCCGCCACGGGGAACCTCGCGCGGTTGGGGGAGACCGCGATATTGCGGGGGCAGACCTTGAAGGGGATGCTGGGGGTAACAGCTCAGGTGTCGGGAACGGTGGCCCAGCCTCGGGTGCGCGGCGAGGCAAATCTCACCGGGGGAGACTATCGCCACCTGGAAATGGGAACCCTGCTGACGGGCCTTACCGCCAAGGTGAGCGGAGAAGGCGGACTCCAAGGAGGCTCCGCGCGGCTTTCCGCCCGCGCCACCGATGGCAAAAGCGGAAATGTTCGGGTGGAGGGCACGTTCACCCTCGCCGGGAGCGCTCCACCTTCGGGGTGGGTCGAGGCGACGTTGGAGAACTTTACCGCTCTGCGTCGTGATGATGTGGAGGCCTCCCTGGCCGGGCGCGTGCGGGTCGCGCCGGAGACGGGAATCAGCGGGCGAATCGCCATTCCTCGGGCAGAGATCAACATTGCTCGCTTCAAGGGTGGCGGCCCCACGCCCTTGAACGTGGTCGAGATCAACAAACCCGGAGTCCCTAAAAAAACCGAGTCCCCTTCCGCGGCAGGGCCGGGGGTGGACTTGCCTTTGGCGGTGGTGGTGGCTATCGAGCACGCCTTCGTGCGCGGAAAAGGCGTGGATACCGAGTGGCAGGGTGAGATTAAAGCCAGTGGCTCCACCGCTCATCCGGTTCTGGTGGGCGACATTGGCGTCAAGCACGGCCAAGTGGAGGTGCTCGGTCAGACCTTCCGCTTCACCCCTGAAAGCAAGGTCCAGCTCCAAGGCGGAGAAGAGATCAATCCCGCCTTGGCCCTCGCCGCCGAGGCCGAAGCCAAGACCATCACCGCGCGGATCGAGATTTCAGGAACCGCCAAAAGCCCTGATCTCGCCCTGACCTCGCGCCCGGCGAAGCCATCCGACGAGGTGTTGGCTCATCTGTTGTTTGGGCAGGAAAGCTCCAAACTGTCGGTAACCCAGCAGTTGCAATTGGCACAAATTGCCGCCGCTGGACTGTTCGGTGGGGGAGACGGCGGAGCGCTCGACCCGGTGGGCGGAGCCAGAGCCGCCTTGGGATTGGATACCCTCGGCGTTGGATCGACCGGAAAGGGCGATGGCACGGTGGGGAGCGATGTGGGCGTTTCCGCCGGGAAGTACATCACCCCGGATACCTTCGTTCGAGTCGATCAAGGAACCCAAGGGTTGGGCACCGTGACGGTGGAGCAAGACCTGGGCGCGGGCTTTTCCATCCAAACCGAAGTGGGCGACCGCTCCGGCGGGGGTATGGGGATTCAGTGGAAGAAGGATTACTAGCGATCGCGATTCTTCCCGTCTTTGATGGCCTGTCTTTCATGGACAGACCGAGGAGGATCGGTCTATTCTTAAGTATGGTGAGTCCTTGATGAAACTCATGGGGACAAGGGTGGACGGAGGACATAATCCCCCCGAGGGAAAATCCGTCAGGTGTGAAAAGAGGCCGGTTTCATGGATTATGAGCACTATTTCTCCAAACGCATCACGGACCTCCGGACAGAGGGCCGCTATCGAGTCTTCGCCGATCTAGAGCGTCAATGCGGACGCTTTCCCGTCGCCACCAACCACCGGGATGGTCAGACTTGGGAAGTGGTGGTGTGGTGCTCCAATGACTACCTCGGCATGGGACAGCACCCCGAGGTTATTGCAGCCACCCACGAGGCCATCGAGCGCTGTGGCGCCGGGGCCGGGGGAACGCGCAATATCTCGGGCACCAATCACTACCATGTGATGCTTGAGGAAGAACTCGCCAGTTGGAACGCCAAGGGCGGGGCGCTTTTGTTCACCTCCGGCTACGTGGCCAACGACACGACGCTGTCCACCCTGGGCTCGACCATTCCCGGCTGTGTAATTTTTTCCGACGAGCTCAATCACAACTCCATGATCGAGGGCGTTCGTCACGCCCGCACCGCGAAGCACATCTTCCGTCACAACGACCCCGACCATCTGGAACAACTGCTATCCGCCTACCCGAGGGAGACCCCCAAGCTGGTGGCGTTCGAGTCGGTCTATTCCATGGATGGCGATATTGCCCCCATTTCCGCCCTGTGCGATGTGGCAGAGGCACACAATGCCATGACCTACCTGGACGAGGTTCATGCCGCCGGCATGTACGGTCCTGAGGGCTCCGGCGTGGCCGAACGGGACGGGGTGCGTGATCGCATCACCATCCTCCAAGGGACGCTCGCCAAGGCGGTGGGCGTGGTCGGGGGGTACATCGCGGCCTCGGCCTCCTTGGTGGATTATATCCGCAGCTTTGGGCCGGGATTTATTTTCTCGTCCTCTCCGCCCCCGATGATCGCAGCGGCGGCTCTGGCCTCCATCCGGTTTCTGCGTCGCCATCCAGAGATCCGCGAGCGTCACCAAGAGCGGGCCGCGACTTTGAAGCAACGCTTGGCCGAACATGGTATCCCTCTGCTGCCCTCCGTCAGCCACATCGTGCCGGTCATGGTGGGCAATGCGGCCTTGTGCAAGCAGGCCTCGGACATTCTGCTGAGGCGGTATGGCATTTATGTTCAGCCCATCAACTACCCCACCGTTCCCGTCAATACCGAGCGGCTGCGGATTACTCCCACGCCTCTGCATACTGACGCGATGATGGATCATCTGGTGACGTCCCTCGTTTCCGTCTGGGACGAGTTGGAGCTGCACAAGGAACATCCTCGCAAGGCGGTTGCGGCGGAGTAAACTCTCATGTCCTTGACGCTCGATGATGTGGAGATTCTCAGTCGGAAGACCGTGTTCAAGGGCTATTTCCAGGTGGATCGCTATCATCTCCGCCACCGTTCCTTCGCGGGCGGCTGGGTGGAGGCGATCCGCGAGGTTTTTGAACGCGGCCACGCGGTGGTGGTGGTTCTTTACGATCCGGACCGGGATGCTGTTGCTCTGATCGAACAGTTTCGCTGTGGCGCGGTGGCTGCCAACGCCCCTCCGTGGCAGATCGAGTGCGTCGCCGGTATCATCGAGCCCGAGGAGCCCCCGGCAGAGGTTGCCCTGCGCGAGGTGCGCGAGGAAGCTGGGGTGCAGGCCTCCGATCTGCTGGAAATCGGCACCTACTTGGTGACTCCCGGCGGTTCGTCCGAGACCTGTCGGCTGTATTGTGCTCGCGTGGATGCCTCCCAGGTGGGAGGAATTCACGGTATTGCCGACGAGAACGAGGATATCCGCGTCTTCACCGTCCCCCTCGCCGAGGCCTACGCCATGGTAAAGGACGGGCGGATCACCAATGCCATGACCGTCCTTGGGATTCAGTGGCTGATGTTGGAGCGGGAAACGCTCCGGCAGCGTTGGTGCTAGATGCCGACGTTCCGGTTTCTCCACTGTGCCGACATTCATCTCGATAGTCCTCTGCGGGGGTTGTCCGCCTATGAGGGCGCACCGGTGGAGAAACTGCGGGGCGCGACGCGACGCGCCTTGGAGAACTTGGTTCAGCTCGCCATCGAGGAGCCGGTTGATTTCGTCGTCATTGCCGGGGATTTGTATGATGGCCCCTGGCAAGATTACAACACGGGGCTCTACTTTATCCGCCAGATGGCGGTCCTGGATCGCGCCAAGATTCGCGTCTTCGTGGTCCGAGGCAATCACGATGCGGAGTCGGTAATCACCGATGGTCTGGTCGCGGCCTTACCGTCCTCGGTGAAGCTGTTCGCGGCAGCGGCGCCGGAGACGGTGGTGCTGCCGGAACAGCGTATCGCCATCCACGGGCAGAGCTTCGCCACGAAAAACACCACGACGAATCTGGTGGCAGGCTATCCGGCCCTGGTTCCCGACTGCTTCAATCTGGGGATTTTGCACACGGCTCTGACCGGCAAGGAACCCCACGAGCGGTACGCTCCTTGCGAATTGGGTGAGCTGATCCAGCACGGATATGATTATTGGGCCTTGGGGCACGTCCACGCCCGCGAGGTGGTTCACGAGAACCCTTATGTGGTCTTTCCCGGCAACATCCAAGGTCGCCACATCCGCGAGACGGGTCCCAAGGGCGTAACCCTGGTCACCGTGGAGGGAGGAAGCGTTACCGCTCTGGAGCACCGTCCGGTGGATGTCCTCCGCTGGGAACGCATCGTTGTCGATGTCTCATCCTGCGTCTCACGCGCGGAGGTTCTGGAACGGACGCAACAGCGCATCGAGGACGCTGCGGAAGATATCGGAGACCGCGCCCTGGCCGTGCGAGTCCACTTGACCGGGCAATGCCCCTGTTATGGGGAGATCTTGGCCGGAGGGGATGAGCTGCGCCAGGAGATCCTGGGCAAGGCGCTCAGCAACGCCCACGGCAAAGAGATCTGGGTGGAAAAAGTGGAGACCGACCTGTCTCCGGTTCTGAATCACCAGGGAATGCCGCCGCGCGACGAGGCCTTGGCCGAGATCTTGGGGGTAGTGGAAACCTTCGTCGAGGATCCCGCCGCCATGGAGGCCATCATGGGCGAAATGGACGAGCTGCTGGCCAAGATTCCGGAGGAACTGCGCTCTTCTCTCTCCCCCCTGGGAGACCCCGCCACCTTCCGCGCCACCCTGGCCGAGGTCGGCAAAACGCTGATCGCGGAGCTGGGGGGCGAAAGCTCTTGAGGACGTGATCGCTATGGACCGTTTCACCATCTCTCTGGAAGAAGACCTCCTCGCCCAATTCGACGACTACATCCGACGCCGAGGCTACGGAAACCGGTCCGAGGCCGTGCGCGATATCCTGCGCGAGAAACTCGAAGCGGATCGGTTGGACGATGAACGGACGGGGCATTGCGTGGCCTGCCTCTCCTACATCTACAACCACGACGAACGAGAATTGTCGAGACGGCTGACCCAGGCGAGTCACGCCCATCATGATTTGACGCTCTCTACCCTGCATGTTCACTTGGATCACGAAAATTGCATGGAGGTCAGTATCCTCCAGGGTCCAACCGCCGAGGTCTGGCATTTTGCCGACAGCATCATCGCCGAGACCGGGGTGCGCCATGGGAAGCTCACTGCCGTCCCTGTGGAGGTGCAGGGTGGGGCTCACGTTCATAGTCGGCCGAAAACCTAGGGGTCAAGGGTCTCAGACCCTGAGCTAAGGGTGTCAGGGGGCAGCGCCCCTGAAGAGGGCGTAATACCGAGCTGCTAAATTCATAGGATTATCATGAATATGATGGTGTATTCGTAAAGAAAGATCAACCATTTCCTCTGATTTTGAAACAACTTTTGTTCTCCTTCGGAACCTGGCAAGGAAATGACGGATGTTGCTATTATCCTGCT
>JAVBJO010000026.1:0-4313 GCA_031546925.1 Rhodospirillaceae bacterium | reverse complement strand
CCCCAATCCCCGCCCGGGGCGATGCCCCGGACCCCCTTTTCTTTCATCAATGAGGGGCGCTCCAAACAGCATAATCCGGTATCCTTGACCCCTTTCCCTCCGCTAAGGTAAGGAGAGGATATCCCTCTGGTTTCAAGGACTCCCTATGACCAACCAGGCCCCCCTTGGCCCCTCTTCCTCGCGCTGGCGCTGGCTGGTTCCCCTCCTTGTCATCGGCGTGGCGCTCTACTACGCCATCGGGATGGCAGTCAGCCAACGGATTGACGACGATCTTTCCTATGCTCCCGATCCGGCAGCGCTTAAGGAGAGCCGCACTGTCGCCATGGCTGCAGGCTTGTTGTTTCGAGAAATCGATCAACATGGCTGGGTCGCCAATGACCCGTTTTTCCGCGCAACCTGGATGCTGGACAACATGCCCAACTTCCAGTTAGGCATTGTCGCAGGGGTGGAGACCTTTACCGAGGGTCTCAGCAACGGGCACAATCCTGGCAACACCTCTAACCTTGGGCTGGCGCAGGGGCTTTTAAAGTACTCTGGGACAGTCTGGATGTTCGAGCCGTCAAAATCTTGGTCTCCGACGATTTCCTCGGAAAAACAGTACCGATCAGCGGCACGTTATTTGTTGCGGTTCAACACCCAGATGGCGAGTGCGGGTAAATCCATTGAGGAAACCGTTCCTCTGGTTCCCCTGCTGCATCACCTCATCACCGGACTGACCCTTGTGGTCGAGGATCAAGAGCGCCAAATCCATCTTGGGCGGCGCAGGCTGTTCGATGTTCACGCCGACGAGGCCTTCTATGAAAATAAGGGGAAGATTTACGCCTATACCCTTTTGCTGACGGCCTTGGGCCGGGATCACGCCAACGTCCTGGCGGAGCGCGGCTTGGACAAAGACTGGCAGGAGATGGTCGATGCGTTGGGAAAGGCGGCTCGGTTACGTCCTCTCGTCATCGCCAATGGAACCCCCGAGCGAGGGCTTCTGCCCAATCACCTCGTCACCCAAGGCTTTTACGTTCTAGAAGGCATTGCCTTGGCAAAAGATCTGCTTGAGACCTTGAACAAGTAGGAAAAGACGCGGCAATGGCATTCCTCCAGAGGTCTTTGATTTTTTTCCTCTGGTTCCTTTTCCTTGGCATTGCTGGCGGGGGTGTCGCATGGGGAGGCGCTGCGCGAGCGGAGCCTTTGGTCGCCGATCTCTCCAAGCACCTGGTGGCCATTACCACCGGCTTTTCCGGTGCCGAGGTGCTGCTGTTTGGGGCCGTGGAGGAAATTCCCGGCAGCAAAAAAACCGATGTGGTGGTGGTGGTTCGCGGCCCCAACCGGTCCGAGGCGGTCCGTCACAAGGATCAACGGATGGGAATCTGGCTCAATACCACCATGGCTAAAATGGTGGATATTCCCTCGTTCTATCGCGTTGCCGCGACGCGGCCCCTGGAGCAGATTGCGCGGCGCGAGGTGTTGCGACAACACCAAATCGGCCTCGATTCCCTGGATATCGACATCAAGGGGAAAAAAATCGACAACCTCGATCTGTATCGCACCGCCCTGATCCGCTTGAAACAGCAAAACGGACTCTATGGGAAAGGCGTGCAGGATATCAGCTTCCTTGGGCAACGCTTGTTCCGCACCGATGTCTATTTTCCAGCAAACATCCCGGTCGGGACCTATCTGGTGGAAGTCTATCTTTTCGCCGATGGCGAGGTGGTCAGTGCGCAAACCACGCCGTTGGTGATTTCAAAAATTGGGACGGGGGCGGATGTGTATGACTTTGCCCAGCAGCAGCCGGCGGCTTATGGGATCATCGCCATTGCTTTAGCCGTTTTGGCGGGATGGATCGCTGCGGTGGCCTTCCGGAAATAACCTCTGTCAGGGGAGAGAACATGGTAAGCAACGATGTCCGGGTCTTTCTGGTGGTGGTTGACGATACCGAGGAGATGGCCGCCGCGCTGCATTACGCCTGTCGCCGGGCCCGAGGCTGCGCCGGGCGTGTGGCCTTACTGCGCGTGGTGGAGCCGGTTGAATCCCAACACTTTGCCAGCATCGGCACCCTGATGCAGGCCGAGGCGCACGAAGAGGCCGAAGCCTTACTGGAGCGTCTCTCCACCGAGGTGCAAACCCTCGCCGGAGACCTGCCGATTCTGTACGTGCGAGAGGGCGTTCCCCAGGAAGAACTGCTGAAGCTCATTGATGAGGAGCCGCGTATCTCCATCCTGGTGCTGGCTGCCGATACAGGACAGGGCGGTCCCGGGCCTCTGGTGACGGCACTGACGGGAAAGTTCATTGGGAAACTACGGATTCCGCTGACCATCGTGCCGGAAAACCTCGACGAGGACCGCGCCGGGGAAACACCCGGATTCACCCCCTGAGGGCTTCGTATTACTTCGTATTATAAGGAGAATTGGTAGCGGGAGAGGGACTTGAACCCCCGACACGCGGATTATGATTCCGCTGCTCTAACCAGCTGAGCTACCCCGCCATGGTCTTACCGACGCGGGATGCTGTATAGGGCCTTTGGCGGGGTCTGTCAAGGCGGATAGACAAAAGATTCGGCTTGGTCTCGGCTGATGCGCACGGGAAGGCCGAATCTGGTCGCCTCGGCCCAGGATACCACCTCCCAATCCACCTCAAACGAACCGGCGGTGGCGGCGCTGCGAACCATCGCCTCCAGATTCGGCAAGGGGCGGGTGAAAAATTGCTGGTGGCTTTCGATCGCATCCGCATTCTCTTGACCGGGATGAATTTCGAGCCACAACGCCCCATATTTTTGAGAAATTTTTACCGGCTCGTCGATGAACACAACCGGTGTTCCAATCTTGATCAGGGAAAAGAGCGACTGAATGTCCTCGGGGTACATTCGGATGCAACCGTGACTCACCCGACGACCTACCCCATCGGGCAAATTCGTTCCGTGAATCCGAAGTAAACCCGGAGAAAGATCCAAGCTATACGCCCCTAAGGGATTATCCTCCCCAGGCGGAACCTGGGAAGGAAGCCAAGGCTTTTCCGCCCGAACCGAAGGCGGTGGAACCCAGGTGGGACGAACCCGCTTGCCCGAGACCCGAACCCTGGTCGAGGACCGTAATTCCCAGCCTTCCCGCCCGATTCCCACCGGATAACTCTCGATCTCTCCTCCCCGTACCTTTCGGTATAAACGCATATCCCCCATGTTCACCACCAAGGCACCGTCGCGCATTCCCGCCGGGGGCAGGTGGACCGTTGGGAGAAGAATCCTTACGCCCACCTGGGGAACCCACGGATCAATGCCCGGATTGGCTGCTAAAATCTCAACATAACCCAAGCCGTGATTCCGCGCTAAATCAAGCAGGTTCTCCCCCTGCTGGATCCAATGCTCCTCCCCCAACGTCCCGGCCTCTTTCGCTTCAAGCTCTTTCGATTCCGCCAAGAAGAACCAAAGGAAACTACTTACGAAGACCGCGATTGTAGATTGCTTCAGCACGCTCATTCGCCAATGCCGCATTCTGTTGCGCCTGTGCTACCCCTTGTTGATTTGCCGCAACTTGAGATTGCGTGCGATCCAGATCAGAGCGGAGATGCGCAACATCACTTTTCAATTCCGCAATGTCGCCTCCCGCGCACCCAGAAAGAGAAATGAGCAAAAGCGTAACAGGGAAGACTCGGGATAGGGTCATCATGAAAACCTTTCCGAGAGTTGTGGTTGTTGGCGTTAACACGGGGAGGGAGGGAGAGTTGCGGGCGCAAAAGGAGTGCAGGCTGGTTTTGCAGCGCCTACCCTGGGGCGTGTTGGGGGACACCCCATGGCCTCGACCCAAGATGTCTGAGCGTTACAACATCTTACAATTTTCTACTTGTACCACCTTGGTGGAAATGCTAATAACCTAGTAAATATAGCCAAATGGCTATATCTGGCATTTGTAATATAGGCCGGACTCATCCCAAGTGGGGGCACCAATGCGTAGAATTCTTTTTGTCCTTCCTTTCCTCCTGATCGCATCCCAGGCCTCGGCCGCTTGCTCGAAGCCCGAAGACGTTCAGGCCAAGGCCATGGAAATGATGACCGTCATGCAGCAACTCGCCCAAAAGAATCCAACCGCCGCTCAGGCTTGGTCTGAGAAGACCATGAAGGCGACGCAGGAAATGCAGGCGAAGGGCGTTAAGCCAACCGACTTCGATACCGCTTGTAAGTTCTACGACGACCTGATCGCCGACGCGAAAAAGGGCCTGTAATACCGTTTGGGACGTTCTCCTTGCGGTAAAAAGGAAGGGGGTCCGGGGCATCGCGCCCTAAGCGGGGGGTGGGCGGCAGCCCCCGCTTAGGGCACGATGCCCCGGAC
>JAVBJO010000084.1:0-9735 GCA_031546925.1 Rhodospirillaceae bacterium | reverse complement strand
GTGTTGCCCCTGGGTTGTGTGCGCTTGCGTGTTTGTTGTTTGGGTTGTTTTTCGCGTTTGGGGGGTTTGTGTGGTCCGGGCCCCGCCCCCCCCCCACCCCTCTGCACCGATTTTGCACAATCTCGCCATTCTCTCGACATGCCCTCCTGCCATTCTCGTTGACCGAACTGACCAACGAGAGGCATCCCATGCAAACGCAAACCTCAACCCTCCTGGCGTATCGCCACACCACATTTCGCACCCGTATCGCCCTGGAAGCCCTAGAGAACGAAGCCTCTCTTCTGGAGATTGCCCAGAAGTATGCGCTTCCCGTTTGGCAGGTCGATTCCTGGCGGAAAAAACTATCCGACGGGATTTCCCGCTGGAATGACAGAATGAAATTTTCCGCCTAATCTCCTTGCAGAGTAGGACCTTTATCATGGACTCGACACAACCCCCTTCGGCCCCTAAAATTTCTGGAGTCAAGCGCCTTCTTTCCAACAACAAACTGTTTGCTCCAAAGGCAGCGCCGATTCTAAAAATGTTCTCGATTGGCTTTCTGCTTTTGCTGATGCTGGTCCCCATCAGCCTTATCTCATCGGTTATTGAAGAGCGGCAGTATCGGCAGAGAGATACCGCGGAAGAATTTTCTAGAACCTGGGGCCCATCCCAGGTCGTTGAAAGCCCTGTCCTGGTGATTCCGTTACAAAAAATGAGAACATCTATACTTGTTGATGAAAATCAGAATAGACGAAAAGAAATTTTCTATGAGACATCCTATATTAGGATTGAATTACAGAATTTAAAATTTAATGGTAAGCTCATGACGCAAGAACGTCATCGTGGTTTATTCCATGCAACGGTTTATACCGCCCAGCTGGAGATGAGCGGTAAGTTCCGCTTACCGACTCCGGACGAATTAGAACGGACCAACAGCGATATCATCTCCTGGAACAAAGCCTTCCTCACCATGCGCTCGCTCGGATTGGACGGCATGACTCCAGACGATCACGGGGGCATCAATGGGCTCAAGCTTCCCTGGAAGAACTGTGCTGATGTGGCTGAAAGCAGCACGGCCTGCACCAAGGGAATGTTGGCGATTTCCACGCCTTTGCTGCAACCCGATCCCATTTCACCCATGATCCCCTTTGAGGGCACGCTCACTTTGCGCGGAACGGATAATTTTTCCGTCAAATCTCACGCCCGGGAGTTGGTGGCGCACTTGTCGGCGGACTGGCCTATCCCCAGCTTTCAGGGCACCGTTCTCCCCAATAGCTCGCAGATCGAGGCAACAGGATTCGAGGCGAATTGGCAGGCGATGAACTATGCCGATCCTCAATCTTGGATCATCCGCTCGCAAGATACATTGGAAGCCTTGAACTACATAAGCAATGCCACCATCGGGGTTTCCTTGCTGGAAGAAACTCCCATCTATCGCATGGTGGAACGCAGCTCCAAATACGGGATGTTGTTCTTAGCCCTCTCCTTCACGACGTACTTCCTGTTGGAGATTATTTCCGGCATTCGCATCCACATCGTCCAATACGCCCTGCTCGGCGGCTCCGTTTCTCTGTTCGGACTGCTACTCCTGGCTTTGAGCGAAGCGATCGGATATCAAATCGCGTTTGTAATCAGTGCCGCTTTGGTGATCATCCAATCCTCGTTCTACACCTTAAACGTCACAAGACGTTTGAAGCCAACCCTGGTCTTTGCGATTGTGCTGTCGGCTTTGTTTGGATTTAACTATGCCATCCTTGGTTTGGAGCAGTATTCCCTTCTGGTGGGGACCTTTGCTCTGTTCCTGGTGCTGTCGATCATCATGATCGTAACGCGCAGTTTGGATTGGTCGGCAAAAACCTCCAACTCCACCTCCTCGTCTTCGGCTGCGGTAGAATGAAAACGCTTCTCTCCCTTGTGCTCGCCGGAGTCCTGTTCTTCTTGGCGATCAATATTCGAGACCCCTACTTGGTGTGGGCACGGGGAGGATCGCTCCCCGTGTTCCTTCTCTTGGGGCTCGGTGGCGTCGTCTTGGCGTGGCGTGCACAGAGGGGGAGAGGGCTACAGCTCTTGGTGTGGGCGGCGGTACTTTGCGCCGCTCCCCTCGCTGAAGGAATCTTCCAATACCGCAAACACACCGTGTTGGCAGCCCCCACAGAGGAGCTTCAGCGCTTAGGGCGGCATTTCATCGTTGGCTATCGCTCGGTGGAAGACGTCAAGCCGATGGTCATCCACGGGCTGGTCGCGGGCGTGTTTCTCAATCGCCGTAACAGTGCCGGACGCACCGTCGAGGAGCTGCGTCAGGAAATCGCTGAATTGCAAACGTTGCGACGTCAGGCGGGGTTGCCCCCCCTGATTGTCGCCACCGATCAGGAAGGAGGAGCGGTGTCTCATATGTCCCCCCCTCTCCCTCGGCTGCCGAACTTGGCTGCGGTGGCGAGCCTACCCCAGGCGCAACGGGATTCTGCGGCACGGAGCAATGGCGTTGCCCATGGGCAAGGGCTCGCCGCGCTGGGGATCACGGTGAATCTCGCTCCGGTGGTTGATCTTGCCTCAGAAACCCGCGCATCGTTTGATACGCACACGCGCCTCCACGAGCGCGCCATCTCCCAGGATCCCGCCGTGGTGATGGATCTTGCCGTGGCTTATGCCCAAGGATTGGCCTCGGCCGGAGTCATCCCAACCGCGAAGCATTTCCCCGGCCTGAGTGGCGTGAAAAACGATACGCACCATTTCCGTGGAAGCCTGGATCTCCCTCTCTCCCAGTTGGAGGAGCGGATTTGGCCTCCTTTCCAAGAGGTGCTTCAAAAATCGAATGCTTGGTTGATGGTGGCTCATGTGGCGGTGAGCGCGGTAGATTCGGATCGTTTGGCGTCCCACTCCAAGCCCGTCCTTGATGGGATTGTGCGTCAGAAGTGGGGCTATGACGGAATCATCATCACCGATGACATGAACATGGGCTCCATCTACATGAACGGCCTCTGCCCCGCCGTGGGAGAGGCCCTCAATGCCGGTGTGGACCTGTTGCTGGTCTCGTATGACGGACAGCTTTTGTATCGTCTGATGGACTGTGCGCTGACCGCCAAGCGAGAGGGGAAAATCGACGAGGCCATGTTGGATAAAAGCGAAAAACGGTTGGAGTCTGCTCGACCTTAACCGATTTTCTTCAAGTATCCGTTGGTATTCCACGTCATATTGTGACCAAAGAAATCACAATATTCGCTGTCGATCATGTAACGCCCTTGGGTCTTCGCTAAAAAGTCCCCGATAGCGCGGTTGGGTCCATTTCTATATTTATCCAATCCGAGATCATGAACGATGCCGTCCTCAACAACAATACGCTCCCCGACATGGAGGTGTTCATCAAAGAAATCAAGAACGGCTAAGCTCGTCTCATACAAATGAAGAGAATCTTCGATCACCAACAGAGGCCTTGGGAGGTGCTGCATCGCCGCTCGCGGCAAAACAGCTCCAAGATCGAGAGCGTCTCCCTCCATAAAGGTAATAAGACTATCATCAATTCCTTGAACGGGATTGATATCTATGGAAAATATGTGTCCATCAATATCATAGGTTCTGAACATATCGGCAAACCACAACGCAGATCCTCCATCAAAGCTGCCAACTTCAATGATTGTTCTCGGCGAAACATCATAGATAAGTTTTATGTAAAGAGCAAAATCAAACGGATTTTTTAAGAGTTTTCTATTTTTATAGGTGTAATTAACGTGACCTGCTTGTATAGATGCCAGGTTGCTCTTTGAGATGCTGGATTCAAAATTTCTTCCACCTGGGAGAACGAGGTCATTCTGGTCAGTCATCTTCCATTCTCCTTCTGATACGCCGCAGATACTTGCTCTATAAAAAAAATCTAACCTATTTTCTTCAAGTATCCATTGGTATTCCACGTCATATTATGGCCGAAGAAATCACAATATTCGGTATCGATCATGTAACGCCCTTGGGTTTTCGCTAGAAAGTCCCCGATAGCGCGATTGGGACCATTTTGATATTGAACAAGCCCGAGATCATAAAGGTTTCCATCTTCAATAACAATATATTCCCCAACATGAAGATATTTGTCAAAAAAATCGAGAGCAGCTAAGCTTGTCTCATAAAAATGAGCAGAATCTTCAATCACCAGGATGGGCCTTGGAAAATATTTTATGATTTCTGGCGAGAAAGTCGCACCAAGATTGAGCACATCACCCTCCATAAAAATAACGTGATCATCTGAAATATTTGTAACGGGATTAATATCTAAAGAAAATACATAACCATCAATATGATATGAGCGAAGAAGATCTGCAAACCATAAAGCAGATCCACCACCAAAGCTTCCTATTTCAATGATTGTTTTCGGGGCAACCTCATATATGAGTTTTGTATAAAGAGCCATATCAAAAGGATTCTTATGGCATTTTACGCCTTTATATTCATAATTAACAGTCCCTCTCTGTATTTTGTGTATGTTGTCAGGAGATAGATCTGATTCAAAACGACGATTATGTGGAAGAGTTACAGTATTATAATCCGTCATTATGTTTTCCTCCGAAGACTAAGGTTATTTCCTGCCCAAGAGTATCTTAGGGCTATATAATGCTTAACCTAATAGGTTGCCCCGACTGACCTTATCAAGAAGCATAAGGACATTTTCAACTCCGTACAGCTTAATAAAACTCCCCATTCTCGGGCCTTGATCTTGGCCAAGGAGGACCTCGTAGCAAGCCTTGAACCAAGATTTCATGTCGGTAAATATTTCGCGTTTGCCAGCCTCGTAAACGGCAGATTGAATGTCCTCGGGCGTTGCCTCGGCGGGGAGAGCCTGCAACCGTGCCTTCAGATCGGCAAAGGCGACTTTCTCTTCCGCCGTCGCTGGCCGGTAGCGTTTGCTGGGCTTGACGAAATCGCGGTAATAAGCAACCGCTCCTGTCACCAATTGGTCGAGGATCGGAGCTGTTTCGGGAGAGGCTCCCGGGGCGTAACGACGGATGAAGCCCCACAGCACCGCCTTGTCTTCCGAGTTACAGACCGAGGCCAGGTTCAGAAGGATATTAAAGGAAAGGTGGCTTTCCTCATGCGGGGGCTTGCCAGCGTGGATGTGCCAGACGGGGTTGTCCAACTGCTTAGCCGGTTCCTCAGCGGGATATTTTCCCAGGAAAGTTAGGTAATCGTCCACGCTCCGCGGAATAACATCAAAGTAGAGACGCTTCGCCGCTTTGGGCTTCTGGTACATGAACAGGGAGAGGGACTCCGGGGGAGCGTACTTCAGCCAGTCCTCCACCGCGAGACCATTTCCTTTCGACTTCGAGATTTTTTGTCCCTGGTCGTCGAGAAACAACTCGTAGGTCAGATTGAGGGGAGGATTGCCTCCGATGGCCCGGCAAATCCGCCCCGACAACTCGACCGAGGGAATTAAATCCTTACCGCTCATCTCATAGTCGATACCGAGCGCATACCACCGCATAGCCCAGTCGGCCTTCCACTGCATCTTGCAATGGGCTCCGGTGACGGGCGTCTCGACCTTTTTACCGTCTTCGCGCTGGTAGACAATGGTCCCAGCCGCCACGTTGCGCTCCACCACAGGGACCTGGAGAACCACGCCGGTCTCGGGACAGACGGGGAGGAAGGGGGAGTACGTCTTGCGCCGGTCCTCCCCCAAGGTCGGCAGAATGACCTGAATCACCGCGTCGTAATGCGCAAGAATGCGCAGCTTGGCGGCATCGAAGCGGCCACTGGTGTACCAATCGGTGGCCGATTGGAACTCGTAGTCGAAACCGAAAGTATCGAGAAAGGCACGGAGGCGAGCGTTGTTGTGGTGCCCAAAGCTTTCGTGCGTACCGAAGGGATCGGGAATGGCGGTCAGCGGTTTACCCAGATGCGCCCGTACCATCTCCTTGTTCGGGATATTGTCGGGGACTTTCCGCAATCCATCCATGTCGTCGGAAAAGGCAAACAGCCGAGTCGGGATGGTGGGAGCAAGCTGTTTGAAGGCGTTGCGCACCATGGTGGTGCGAACCACCTCGCCGAAGGTGCCGATGTGGGGCAATCCTGATGGGCCATAGCCGGTCTCGAACAGCACGTAGCCCTTATCGGGAGTCTTACCGGACAGATGGGTCTCCAGAAGGCTTCGCGCCTCCTGGAACGGCCACGCGGAGGGAGTGGGAGTGGACGACGACATGGGGTTAGCTCTTCGCCTTGGGCAGATCGAGTTTTAGGTGGAGTTCACGCAACCGTGCCGCATCGACCTCTGCCGGAGCGCCCATCAGCAAGTCTTGGGCTTGTTGATTCATGGGAAACAGGATGATCTCGCGGATGTTGGGTTGGTCGGCCAGCAACATGACGATGCGATCCACCCCCGGAGCCGAGCCTCCGTGCGGAGGGGCTCCGTAACGGAAGGCATTGAGCATGCCGCCGAATTTTTCCTCCACCACCTCGGGAGCATAACCGGCGATGCCAAACGCCTTGATCATGATGTCGGGACGGTGGTTGCGAATGGCCCCTGAGGACAATTCCACCCCGTTGCAAACGATATCGTATTGATCGGCCTTGATCTCCAGAGGATCCATGGTTTCCAGGGCCTCCATCCCGCCCCGAGGCATGGAGAAGGGATTGTGACTGAAGTCAATCTGGCCGGTTTCCTCGTTCAGCTCGTACATGGGGAAGTCCACGGTCCAGCAGAACTTGAAGACGTCTTTCTCGATCAAGTCGAGTTCCTGGCCAACGCGGGTACGGACTTTCCCGGCAAACTTGGCGGCTGCGTCTCGTTTGTCGCAGGTGAAGAACACCGCATCACCGTCCTTCACCCCGGCGGCGGCGCGGATGGCGGCAATGCGCTCGGGTTCGAGGTTCTTGGCGATGGGGCCTTTGGGGCCGTCTGCGGCGAATTGGATATAGCCGAGCCCCCCTGCGCCTTCCTCACGTGCCCACTCGTTCAGCTTGTCGAACCAGGAGCGGGGTTGCGTCGCCCCTCTCGGAGCTGGGATGGCACGGACCACGGCGCCCTTCCCAGCGATAGCCTTGGCGAAAATGCCGAAGCCGGAGTCGCGGAAGGCCTCGGTCACATCGGTGATCAGGAGGGGATTGCGCAGATCCGGCTTATCCGAGCCGTACTTCAGCATGGCCTCCTCATAGGTGATGCGCGGGAAGGGCGCAGGAGTCACCGCTCGACCCTTGCCGAACTCTTTGAAGACGCCTTCCAGCACCGGCTCGATGGCGGAGAACACATCATCGCGGGTGACGAAGCTCATTTCGAAATCAAGCTGATAGAACTCGCCCGGGGAGCGATCCGCCCGACCGGCCTCGTCGCGGAAACAAGGCGCAATCTGGAAATAACGATCAAAGCCCGCCACCATCAGCAATTGCTTGAACTGCTGAGGCGCTTGAGGCAACGCGTAGAACTTACCGGGATGCAGGCGGGCCGGAACCAAGTAATCCCGTGCGCCCTCGGGCGACGAGGCGGTGAGAATCGGCGTTTGAAACTCGGTAAAGCCCTGGTCCATCATGGCGCGGCGCAGATAGGCGATCACCTGGGAGCGCAACATCATGTGTGCATGGACATCCTCGCGCCGCAGATCGAGGAAGCGATATTTCAGCCGCATGTCCTCGGGGTAGTCTTGGTCACCGGCCACCTGCATGGGCAGGACGTCGGCGATGGATTGGATTTCCAGCTGGTTGACCTGAACCTCGATGGCTCCGGTGGACAGCCTTGGATTGATGGTCTCGGCACTCCGACGCACCACCGTGCCGGTCACGGTAATGACGCTCTCGGGCCGAGCCTTCTCCAACTGGGAGAACAGCGGGCTGGAAACATCGATAACGCATTGGGTCAGGCCGAAATGATCGCGCACGTCCACGAACAGCAGATTGCCATGATCGCGTTTGCGGTGAACCCAGCCGGACAGGCGAGCGGTGATCCCGGCGTGCTCTTCCCGAAGTTGACCGCAGGTATGCGTACGATAAGCGTGCATGGCAGGTGCCCTTGTGGCTGTGCAGACGAAAACGAAGGGAGAGGTGGACATAACCAGGGGGGAGTCGTCAAGAGGGCGTGAAGAAACAGGAGAAGAGGCAAGGCTGTTGCCTCCTCCCCTCCTCCCTCATTCACTCTTGTAATTGGGCGCCTCTTTGGTGATGGAAACGCCGTGAACGTGACTTTCCCTAAGGCCCGCGTTGGTGATGCGGCGGAAGGTGCAGCGAGTCTGCATTTCCTTGATGGTGCGATTGCCGGTGTAGCCCATGCCGGAGCGCAATCCCCCGATCAACTGGTGGACCACGGTGCTGGCCGATCCCTTATAGGGAACGCGTCCCTCGATACCCTCGGGCACCAGTTTCAGGGTATCGTTGATTTCCTCTTGGAAGTAGCGATCCGCCGAGCCTCGGGCCATGGCCCCGATCGATCCCATGCCGCGATACGCCTTATAGGTCCGGCCTTGATAGAGGAAGACCTCTCCGGGGCTTTCCTCGGTCCCGGCGAGCAAGGAGCCCACCATGACGCAATCCGCTCCGGCGGCGATAGCCTTGGCGATATCGCCGGAGTACTTGATGCCACCGTCGGCGATCAGACCGATCCCTCGCTCATGGGTGACCTCCGCCACCTCCAGGATGGCGGAAAGCTGAGGCACGCCCACGCCGGCCACCATGCGCGTGGTGCAGATGGTGCCGGGGCCGATGCCTACCTTAACCCCGTCGGCTCCCGCATCGGCCAAGGCCCGAGCTGCGTCGGCTGTGGCAATGTTGCCGCCGATCACTTGGAGGCCGGGGAATTGGCGCTTCAACTGCCGCACCGCTTCGATCACGCCCTGGGAGTGACCATGTGCGGTATCGACCACCACCACATCGACCTCGGCCTCGAACAGCAACTCGGCGCGGCGCATACCCTCGGCACCGATGCCGGTGGCGGCGGCGACACGCAGACGACCTTGATCGTCCTTGCAAGCGCGCGGGTGAGCCTTGGCTTTTTCGATATCCTTCACCGTGATCAGACCGGTGCAGCGATATTCCCCGTCCACCACCAGAAGCTTCTCGATGCGGTGCTGGTGGAGAAGACGCTTGGCCTCTTCCTTATCAACACTCTCGTTCACGGTGATGAGACCGGTCTTGGTCATCAACTCCGACACCGGCTGGCGCACGTTCGAGGCGAAGCGCACATCGCGGTTGGTAAGAATCCCCACCAAGCGCCGGGTTTCCGGCTCGACCACGGGAATGCCCGAGATTTTATGCTCGGCCATCAGGCGCAAGGCCTCGGCCAGGGGTTGGCTGGGGGAGATGGTGACGGGATTGACCACCATGCCGGACTCGAACTTCTTCACCGCCCGAACGTGACTGGCTTGGGTGACGGGGTCGAGATTCTTATGAATCACCCCAATGGCACCCTCTTGCGCCAAGGCGATCGCCAGAGCGGACTCGGTTACGGTGTCCATGGCAGCCGAAACCAATGGGATACCAAGCTCTATGCTCGGGGTCAGGCGAGTCCGGGTATCCGCTTGCGCAGGGAGCACATCCGACGCTGCGGGAACCAGCAGAACATCGTCGAACGTCAGGGCTTCCTTGATTTCCATGCCACCTCCAAATGTGAATCGTGGCGAGGGATCATACACCATGTGCTTGATCTCTCAAGCGCTGAAACGTTCAATGGCTTTTAGAGGGGTCAAGGGGTTTTCGCCCCTTGCGGGGGTGTCGGGGGCAGCGCCCCTGACGAGGGCGTAAGCCCATACCCAGCCAACCACCCCGACCCCCCAACAAAAAACCCCCGATTGTTTC
>JAVBJO010000034.1:0-45856 GCA_031546925.1 Rhodospirillaceae bacterium | reverse complement strand
CCTGATGCATCAGGGTAAGGGGCGGTGGGGTTGGTCGGGGGGCTGGCTTGGGTGTGGGGCTTACGCCCTGGTCAGGGGCGCCGCCCCCGACACCCTTAGCTCAGGGGCGCGGCCCCTTGACCCCTCTCCGCTTAGAAGGAGTCCGTCAACATCCACTCAAACGCCTCGGCAGCCATGGGCCGACCAATCAGGTACCCCTGGATCTCATCACACCCATGGCGCGTCAACCAAGACATTTGTTCTTTGGTTTCCACGCCCTCGGCAATGGTGTGCATGGAGAGGGAATGAGCCAGCGTAATAATGGCACGAGCAATCGTCTGTCCATCCTCGTCATAATCGAGATCCCGCACGAAAGCTCGATCGATTTTGACGGTATGCACCGGGAAGCGCTTCAGGTATGCCAGAGAAGAATAGCCTGTCCCAAAGTCATCAATGGATAGTCTCACGCCCAGATCCGCAAGGGCCTTCAGGCTCTTCAGTGTTTCCTCGCCATCAAGCATGAGCATGCTTTCGGTGAGTTCCAGATCGAGGAGTGCCGGATCGATTCCGGTTTCCTCCAGCACCGAGGAGACGCTTTCGACCAAAGTCCCCTCGCGGAACTGGAGGCTCGAAATATTGACGCCCATCCTCAAGGGAGGCAGACCCGCGTCATTCCAAGCTTTCAATTGCTGACACGCCGCTTGGAGCACCCACCGCCCAATGGGAACGATCAAGCGGGTTTCCTCGGCGATAGAGATGAACTTGCCCGGCAGCAGGAGTCCCAAGGTGGGGTGACGCCAGCGAATCAACGCCTCAACGCCGACAATCTTGCGATCCGACAGACGCATCTGAGGCTGGTAATACAGTTCAAACTGCCCCGTCCGTAACGCGGTCTTCAGGGAACGCTCCAGCATGAGCCGTTCGTTGACATCCGACGACATGGTATTATTGAAGAATCCCAAAACCCGCTCCGGGTATTTCTTGAGATCTTGCAGCGCTAACTCGGCATTGCGCAGAAGCTTCCTGGGCTCGTCGCCATCTTGCGGGAAGAGGGTTGCCGCGATCTTCGCCTGGAGGGCAATCTCATGCACGTCAGTGCGGAAGTGATGGTTCAATTGGGCGGTGAAGTCGGTTGCTAAGCGCTCGATAAGGGGGGAATCGGCCACTTTGGGGATGATGACACCAAATTTTCCGCCACCCAACCGCGCGACCATCCCATCCAGAGGCGAAACCACCCGGGACAAACGCTGCCCCACTTCGCACAAGACGGCGTCGCCGACGCTCCGCCCCAGGGAGTCGTTAATCAAGGTGAACGCGGTAATATCAATCAGCAACAGCGCCACGCCGGTCCGCTGCTCCCGCGAGGAGAGAATCTCCTGTCCCAAGCGCTCCAGCAACGCGGTGCGATTGGGTAATCCGGTCAAGGCGTCATAGTTGGAAAAATGCGCTACGCGTTGCTCAAGATTGCGCAGTCCGCCCAAATCACTAATGGTCCAGGTGTATAGCCACTTTCCTTCGAAGATCATCTCCGACATGGACAAATAGATGGGAACAATGGTTCCCCCTTTTTGCCGCGCCACCACCTCGCGACCGGGGTTGAGCATCGCACCCTCGACATTGCCCAACACAAAATTCGCCCTACGGCTTTTCTTCTGGAAGGTCTCTGCCTCGCTCACCACGTCGGCGAAGGGCATCCCCACCAGCTCGGGCACTGGGAACCCGAGGATCCGCTCGGCGGCATAGTTGGCCGACAGGATAATTCCACTTTCGTCGGTGGAAAGGATGCCGTCCACGACCATGTCCAGAATGGCGCGGTAGCGCTGTTCTCGCGTGGCCACGGCACGGATGGACGTCCCCGTATCGGTAATATCGCGCCCCACCAGCATGATCGCCCCAACCCCCTGGTGCCGCATGCTGGAAATTCGCAGTTCCACGGTGACGACCTTCCCGTTAAACGCCACCAGACGCAACGAAATCGGCCCATTCTCCTGGTATAGGGACTCCAGGCTCGCATCCAGATTTTTACGATCATCCGGATGAACGAAATCAATAAACAGCTTGCCATCACAGGCAGACGGCGTCGGCGCGCGGAAGATGTTCAAGCCCGCAGGGTTGATTCGCTGAATACGCCCCCCTACACAGACACAAACCAGATCCGGCAAGCGTTCCACTTGATCGAAATAGGTGGTCTCATGCTCGGTTACGGCGGCTTCCAACACCGAAACCGCCTCCATATCATCGATCAAATCAAGGATATGCGTTCCCGCTGTCGCAATCCGCCGCAGTCCCACCTTGGTATCGGGTAGATCGCATTGAGTACACTGTACACACTGATCCCCCGCATCCGTCGTGATCCGCATGATTTCGGTCAAGGGCACGCGAATTTCGTTGTTCATCCGCGTGATGAACTCGTTTTTAGTGCGGTTGATCTGGGCATCGCCTTCTCGAACCTGCGCCATTTCGGCCGCAACCTGCTTTTCTGCGGTAATCTCGCGATAGAAGACCACGCAGCAGCGTTGCTCCCCACTTCCTTGGGCGAGCAAGCGCGAGTCGTACCAACGAAATCCATCGGTATCCACCAGATGGATGGGGGTATCGGAGAGAATCGCCTCGGCCAGCACGGGGCGACGCCGCACGGCCACCCACTCCGGCATGAGATCAAAAATATTCTTTCCCGCCATGCTTTCCCTGGGCGCGCCAAACATCTCGGAAATCCGAGAATTGCTGACCAGAATCGTGCCATCGGGAGAAAGAATCAAAGCCGCATCATGGCTGGCTTCCAGCAGAAGCTGGCTGGTCCTGCTCACGGCGTCGAGCCCACCATGCGCCCGTTGGCGCACGACGGCATGACGGATCACCCGAGGAAGACTCTCCAGCCCCTCCATGGATTTTTTCACGTAATCCTGAGCGCCAGCGCGGATGATATCCTCTGCCAATCCCGGACGATCCATGCCCGTCAACACCACCAGAGCGGTGTTCTCGGCCACGGCGCGGAGTTGCACCACAGCCTCCAGACCCGAGGCATCGGGCAATCCCAAGTCCACCAGGATGCAATCATATCCCCCCGACGCAGCCATGGGCAAAGCGCCGGCCAAGGTGGGACTGGAATCGACTTCCCAATGAGTCCATCCCGACTCGTCGAGTCGATAGGAAACCAGACGCAGATCTCCTGGGCTATCCTCTACAACCAAAAGGCGCCCTGACGAGAGAACTTCCGAATCGGTCAACAGCTTATTCACTTCGCCTCGATCCTGGGAACAACGGACAAAAAATTTATCACTTCGGCTGCTTTGCCATCCACTCGGCCACATTGGGCACCATGGCGCGGCAGCTGAGGCCGATGGAGACCATCATCTTTTCTTTATCTTGGTTGGTATGGGCAAGGTTATCGACAACCTTACGCAGGATGTCTTTGGTAAAGCTTGGCCTTGACAGGATATTCTCAAGCTCGGCACCAAAGGCTGACTTCATTCCTGCAACCAAAACTTCGATCTTGTCGATGTTCAGGCGCAAGAGCTCTTGCAAATTCTCGCTCGCGATGTAGCACAACACATCACCAAAAATACGACCGGTTGGCTTGTCCAATTCGGCGACAACATTAAAGAAGCTCATCTCGCGGGCAAAAAAGGCCCATGCCTTATCTTCCAACATCGTCCGGAAGAACTCATACATATCGGCATTCCACACCGCAATTCCGGCAATAGCCTGGGGACGATCCAGAAGAACGGAGACAAAATCGCTCCCCGTCGTCTGTTTCACCTTTCGCAGGATGGTCGGATCGAAGCCCCCGAGAATTTCCACCCCTTGCGCGGTGCGCAACGCCAAAAGATCGGCTCCCACCTCGGCAATTTGCTGGAAGGTCAGCTTCATGTAGCTGGACAGCAAAGGCAACTGCCAGGCAAATCCAAGATAGTTGAGCAATTCCCGCAGACGCCGCTCTCCGGCGACATCGGGGACTTCTCGCTCCACCTCCATCTGCACCGAACGCTTCAGGAGACCGAAGAAGAGTTTCTTGGTCACCAGCTCGTTGACGACGCGAAGTTCCTTAACCGGCTGGCAGACCTTCTTGGCGCAGGTTCGCACCATCAGCTGCTGAATCTGATTAAGGGAAACACCACACTTCAACGGAGCATTATCGTCGCGCACCGGATCATTGCCGGCTGCGGGCTTGACGAGATCATCGCATTTTTCGCGGGTCGCGATAAAGGCGTTGATAAAGCCTTCAAGGGCTTTGGGGTTTGCTATCAGATCCTTGTAGACGGTCTCTTTCGGGATTGCTCCGTTCTGGAGCAACCGGGCCAACACCAGTTTGATGCCGCCAATAACCGCCTTTTTGGTGGCATCATCGAGTTCCACCACCGGTGGAAGAGAAAGTTCAGACATCGGTCAAGAGACCTCATGGCGTTAGCTATAGACGGAAATGTGTACCCTTTTAGCGCTCCACTGGCAAGGCGATGTATGGAGGGGGCCTCTTTTTTGCGCCTCCCCTAGGACAGCATCCACCTCAACAGCCCACGGACAAAGGTTTCCGCTCGGGCGATCTGCTCCAGCGCAATAAATTCATTGGGTTTATGAGCCTGGGTAATATCTCCGGGACCACAAACCACGGTGGGGATGTGGATACCTTGGAACAACCCCGCCTCGGTGGTGAAGCTGACCTTCTTCGTGTCTTCGCCATGACACAAACGTCGCACCAGAAGGGCCTCTGGCGTATCCCGCCCGGTATCGAGCCCCGGTGTGGTGTTGTGTTCGTCAAAAACGATGCCACTTTCGGGAGCAACCGCGTGCATGCGGGGCAGCAGATCTTGGGCGAAGGAACGGATCTCCCCCATGAGGGCCTCCACATCATGAGCGGGGAGATTCCGGATCTCGAATTCGAAGTCGCAAGCGTTAGGAATAATGTTCAGAGCGGTCCCGCCTTGGAAGGTTCCGGTGTGAATCGTCGTGGTTGGCGGCGTGTATTCCGGGTCGAAGGGGCCATTTTCGCTCAAGTCACGCTGAAGGGAGCGCAGGTGAGCGACAATTTCGGCGGCGACTTCTATCGCATTGACGCCCAGGTGATTGAGGGCTGAATGCCCGCCTTTACCATGCACATGACAGCGGATACTTTTCTTACCCTTATGCCCGATCACAGGAGTCATGCAGGTTGGCTCTCCGACGATGCACAGCCTGGGGCGCACCGGCCTGTGCTCCAGATCGTCGATCAAGGAACGCACCCCCACGCATCCGACCTCCTCGTCGTAAGAAAAGGCGAAGTGCAGCGGCATGGCGAGGCGCTCGGCGGCAAACTCTGGGGCCAGGGCGAGGCAGATACCGATGAAACTCTTCATGTCAGCCGAACCGCGCGCGTAAAGACGGTCCTCGCGATAGACCGCCTGGAACGGAGGCGAATCCCAAGCCTGGTGGGTGACGGGAACCACGTCGGTATGCCCCGAGAGCACCACGCCGGGACGATCCTCGGGGCCTAAGGTGGCGAACAGATTGGCCTTTTGTCGGGTGGAGTCATGGGTCAGACGAATCGTTGCCCCCAGGGCCTCCAGGCTTTCGGCGATAAAAGCGATACAGTCCAGATTCGAGCGATAACTGGTGGTATCGAAGGCCAGCAGCCGCTCGATGAAGGGGAGAGAGCGAAGATGAGGCATATCGCTTCCTATTTTATTGCTGCTGTTCGTCGAGGATCATCTTTCAACAAGATGTGATTGACGACACCTTTCACCCCAGAGATATCTCGGGCATGTCCCATGACTTTATCCAGCTCTTTCTGAGTCTGGGCAATCCCCATAAGGTATATAACTCCATCGTTCACATCAACGGTGTAGTTAATATTGTAAACATCCTTGTCAAACAACAATCCAGCCTTCATCTTCTGCGAGATAATCACATCGCTGGAATAGCTGAGGAAGCCTCCGCCATCATTCTTGACTTGGATTTCGTTAATAACGGTCTTTACCCCGCCGGCCTGCCAGCACGCGCGGACCGCCTCGATCCGAGCCTCCGGGGTGGGGACCGTTCCGGTCAACAGAACGCGCCCCTCGTTGACGGTCAGGGAGACCTGACGATACATCTCGAAGTCTTTTTGCAGCCACAGATGATTGATCTCGGCACGGATTTCGGTATCGCTGACCGCCTTGGCGAAACCTCGTTCTTCCGAGGCGGCGACACCTGCGGTAGCCCCCGCCCCCAGCAACATACCGACACACCCCGGCAAGGTTCCAACCAAGAGCAGGCTCACGCTAAGAGCCAAAACAGAACGAGCATTCGTCACGACGCAGACTCCCTTTCCCATCACTTCACAGGCCCATCATTTCACGGAGGACGAGTGTACCTGTGGTTTTATGGTCCCCTCAAGTCTCTATCCGCCATGCCCCTCGAATGTGGCAGGGCCAGCACCAAGGGGCGATCAACACCGCGTCGAAACGGCAATCGCACCCGGCCAAATCGGGGTGTTGAGCCAGGAAGACCTCGGCCGCGCGGATGATGCGCTTCTGTTGAGCGGGACGAATGGCATAGGAGGCATCGTCGCGGCGTTGTCGCACCTTGACCTCCACGAACGCCACCAGGGATCCTCGGCGAACGATCAGATCGATTTCTCCGGCCCCGCTGCCGCGTCTGACGGCACGGTTTCGTGCCAAAGGCCAATAGCCCTTCAGCACCAACCAAAGGACAGCACACCGCTCGCCCCAGCGCCCCCGCGTTCCCCGGATCATGGAGGGCCGCGAAACAGATCAAGAGCTCGTGCATAGACCTCCCGACGCGGCTGGCCCGTGGCGGCGGCGATTTTTGCGCTCGCGTCGCGCACCGAGAGCCCTTCTGCCACCGCTTGCTTCAGGGCCTGGTCGAGGGCTGCCTCGTCCCGTGGCATTACCTTCTCGGGGGGAGGGGCGACCACGATCACCACCTCGCCGCGCGGCGGAGTCGCCGTGTAGCGCTCCGCCAGGACGGCGGGGAGGCCGCGGACGGTTTCCTCGTAAAGTTTAGTCAGCTCGCGACAGACGGCGGTCTCGCGGGGACCGAGAACGCTCGCCATGTCGTGCAGGGTCTCCGCCGTGCGATGGGGAGACTCAAAGAAAACCAGCGTCGCCGGAATCTCCGCCAGACGATGCAGCGCCTGACGCCGCGCCGCTGCACGAGAAGGGAGGAACCCCTCGAACAAGAAGCGCTCGCTGACCAGGCCCGAGAGTTGCAGCGCCGTCAACACCGCCGACGCTCCCGGAATGGCGGTCACCAAAAGGCCTTCGTCGCGACAGGCGCGCACCAACCGCGTCCCCGGGTCGGCCACCAAGGGCGTACCCGCGTCGGAGACCAGGGCTACCACCGCCCCTTGACGAATCCGCTCCAGCAACTGCGGCCCGGCCCGGTCGGCGTTGTGCTCGTGATAGGGGGTAAGAGGGCGGCTCAACCCCAAGCGCGACAACAGTTTCCCGCTGACGCGGGTATCCTCGCAGGCCACCACGTCGGCGTGACGCAACACCTCCACCGCCCGGTAGGTGATGTCGCCCATGTTGCCAATGGGCGTTGCCACCAAATAAAGCCCCGGAATCAATTTACTTCTGGCTGGGATCGAACTACCCTCCGCAACAGGTTCGTCTAGAATTGGGGAGACCTCCTGTGCGTCGGTATTCTTTCCTGTGGGGTCGCGTCGCTGCCCTGTCATGCCTCGTCGCCTTGCTGGCCGGTTGCGAGACCACAGGGGTAACACCCTCTGCCGCCGGAACCAAGCCGATTACGACACAAAGTCCCTCTTTCACCAAGGGGATGCTGCCGCCCGGCCTTGACGGCTCGGGGCAAGAAACCCGCGCAGCCTTGCTCCTGCCCCTCAGCGGGAAGCAAGGGGCCTTGGGGCAGGCCATGTCCAACGCGGCGCAGATGGCACTGTTCGATGCCGGAACCAGTCACTTCAACTTGCTGCCGCTCGATACCCAGGGGACGCCCGAAGGAGCCTCGGCGGCGGCGAAGCAGGCTCTGGCGGGGAATGCCGATATCATCATTGGGCCGCTCACCTCTGGCGAGGTCAAGGCGGTCTCCAGCGTAGTGTCGTCCACGGGGCCATCGGTATTGGCGTTCACCACCGACCGCTCGGTCCTGGGGCATGGGGTGTATACCCTGGGCTTCCTGCCTTCCTCCCAGGTGTCGCGCGTCGTCGGCTATGCCCGGACTCAAGGAAAGAAGTCATTCGCCCTGCTGGCCCCCTCCTCTGATTATGGTCGGGCCATCGCCGATAGCTTCCGCACGGCCGTCCCCGCTCAAGGGGGACAGGTCGCCAAGATTGAATTTTACGACCCGCGCAGCACCGATCTCAGCGCCGTGGTGAAGACCTTCGTCACAACCGATGGGCACGGCGGCTCCGTTGCCGCCCCTGTGTTCGACGCCGTCATGATCCCCGATGAAGGGCAGCGCCTCCGCTCGGTTGCGTCGCTGTTGACCTATAATGGGGTCGATCCGCTCCAGGTGCGCTTCTTGGGCACCTTGTTGTGGGACGATCCCAAGCTGGGCGAGGAGCCTTCCTTGCAGGGTGGGTGGTACCCGGCTCCTCCCTCGGCCTCTCATCAGAAATTCGAAGCGCGCTATGCCGAGGCCTTTCCCGCTCTGCCTGGCCGCGTGGCCAGCATCGTTGGGATAACCTATGATGCGACCTCCGTCGCGGCGGAGCTGGCGCGGCGTGGGGATTATAGCGTCGGTGCCCTCACCCGGGGAGAAGGCTTTAACGGCATCGGCGGGATGGTTCGGCTGGCTCCGGACGGAACCTCGGAACGCGGCATGGCCGTGCGTGAAGTTTCCCGCGAGGGAGCACGGGAAGTCAGCCCTGCCCCTTCCTCTTTCGGGGCTGGCTACTAACGGGATGACGGCCTCTCTTTCCCGTAGCGATATCCCTGCGGGCAACTGGATTGACCGGTGGATTCCCGCAGGCGGACGGGCCTATCTCCGCCTCATGCGCCTGGATCGACCCATTGGGATCTGGCTGTTGTTGTTTCCGTGCTGGTGGGGGCTCGCCCTGGCCGCCGACTCTTGGCCAGATCTCCGCCTCTTCGCCCTGTTCGCGGTGGGTGCGGTGGTGATGCGCGGTGTAGGCTGTACCATCAACGATATTGCTGATCGTGATTTCGATGGCAAAGTGGCGCGCACCGCCAATCGGCCCCTTCCCGCGGGAGACATCTCGTTACGCGCCGCCGTGGTGTTCCTCTGCGCCCAGTTGCTGGTGGGATTGGTGGTGCTCCTGCAACTGCCACCCTTTGCCATGCTGGTGGGAGCGCTCTCCCTGCTGCTGGTCTTTCCCTATCCCCTGATGAAACGGATCACCTATTGGCCGCAAGCCTGGCTGGGATTGACCTTCAACTGGGGGGCTCTTCTCGGATGGGCCGCCGTTCATCAGGCTATTGCCTGGCCCGCCGTTGCCCTCTATGCCGCCGGCGTGTTGTGGACCCTGGGGTACGACACCATCTACGCTCATCAGGATAAAGACGACGATATCGCCGTCGGCGTTAAATCCACCGCCCTGCGTCTGGGGCACAAGAGTCCCCTGTGGATCGCAGGATTCTACACAGGAAGCATCGCCCTGTTGGCCCTCGCCGGATGGGGGCGCGGCGTGAGTTGGGCGTTCTATCCCCTCCTCGCCGCAACCGCTGCGCACATGGGATGGCAGGTCTGGACAGGGGTTTTGGACGACCCGCACGATTGCCTGCGCAAGTTCAAGTCAAACACCGTGGTGGGATGGTTGGTCCTGGGGGCCATCCTCCTTGGCTTGGTCCTGGTCTCCTCTCCGGCCCACGCCCTGCCCACATGGCAAGAGGGCGATCTGTTTTTCGTCCAAGACAAAAACCCGCAAAGCGAGGCGGTTCGCCTCGCCTCTGACAGTCCCTATACCCATACGGGGATCCTCTCCCTGACGCCGCGCGGTCCCGTGGTGATCGAGGCGGTTGGTCCGGTCAAGGAAACGCCGCTGAAAGCCTTTCTCGCCCGAAGTCATCAAGGACATTTCGCGGCCTATCGCGTGCGGGGTTTGAGCCAAGCGAAAGCACTTCAAGCCACGGCAGAGGCTCGACGCTATCTGGGACGGCCTTACGACCCTTATTTCCGTCCAGATACCGAGGCCATTTATTGCAGTGAATTGCTCGCCCTTGCCTTTGAGAAGGTTGGCATTAGGCTGGGGCATTCGGATTCCCTGGGAAAACTGGTCGGTCGCAATCCCATCGTCTATGGCCTGTTCCTGTCACGCTGGAAGACACACCCGGACTGCCAGAAAGCAAACGAAACCATCACCACCTGCTGGACTCGCGTTGAACAGCAACCCATCCTCACCCCGGCCAGCATCGCCGAGGATCAACAACTCGATCTGCTCTATAGTAATTTCTAGTCTATTTCTTGGGAATGGTGCAGTCGTTGACAATCCAGCCAAAGAATTCGCCGTCGATCTTCACCCGATGCGCTCCCGAGCAATTGGGGTGATCTTCTCTCATCCAGAGCAAGGGCTGCCCTTCTCCCTTTCGCACATCATTGGCTAAAACGGGTTTTAGGGATTTAACCCTGGCGTTGTTCCCCAACACCACCAAACAATCCTGCCGCTGCCCTCCCGAGAGACGCAACCGCGCCATCATCAATCCTTGAGAGAGGGGCCACGCCGTCAACACCACATCAGACTCCGGCGTCGCGCGGGCGCAGGCGAGAATGCCCGTGTGCAACGCCTCCACATCTTGGGACCAATCCCGGACGGGCAAAGGCTCGCCCCTGGAGCAACCCGCCAGAGTGAGCACGGCCAAGCCGAAAAGAGCAAACTTGCGCATCCGTTTCTCCATTTGCTGAAAACCAGGGGTCATGGAGCAGGCCCAACCCACGTGAGGTGCTCAATATCCCGGAGACCACCCCATGCTCCCAAGGTCAGCATATAGCTGCCCACCGCCTGAGGAGTCCCCATCAAACGGCGGATTGGTCCCGGTTTTATCATCAAGCCATGGGTGGCCAACAGGGTCTGTTCCATCTCCGGCGGCGGCACGAGGACATGAAGGCCATCGGCCGCTACCTCGACGATCAGGAGCACATGGCGCGTCGTATCGTACTCCACCAACCAGCGCCCCTTGAGGGGAAGAGCCCGCCCTTGCCCCCCTGCGCCGACGAGATAGGCGGATTCCTCCGGACTCCAGCGGAGCACGAGGGTGCTCCCATCCGAGCGACGCCACACCCCATCCGGCACGCCCTCCATCCTCACGCCATGGGTGACCAGGGGGGTATCCACCTCGTAACAGGCACCGAGAAACAGCGCCAAAAGCAGGGTCATCAGAGAAGAAAGGCGCATGGTTTCGTCCTTGGGGGGTGACGCATTTTAGCGGAAATACAATCAGAAACAGAGAGGGAGATGTGGGCTTGCGCCCTTGCATGGGGCGCTGCCCCCTGCACCCCCGCAAGGGTCTAGGGAGCCTTGACCCGTTTTGTTGGGGGGTTTAGGCATTTGTTGTGTTCTGGCATGGCAAAGCAGCATAAATTTCGAGCAAGACCTTCTCTTGGTTTTCCCAGTTATAAACAAGAGGAAGATCGGATGAGCCTAATGTCAGAATATCATTCCATGTTATCTTTTGAACAACATCAGCAAGATTTTCTTCTGATTTTACGATGATTCCATTTTTATATTTATTAATAATATTCCCAACTTCAAATAGGTCAGAAACAATCACAGGCAAGACCGACATTGTGTACTCAAAAAATTTATTTGGCGCACAATAGTAATAGCTCAGTGACACATTATCTATCAGCATTGTTCCCACATCTGCGGATGATGTATATTCAAATAGAATGTCCATAGGAACAGCATCATGATAAAAAATGATATCACTCCGAGAAGAGGCATCCTTAATCATACCTTCTAGCGATCCGCCCCCCATGAAAACAATAACCTTATCCTTTCCAGAAAGGCTAAGAAAGGCTTCTATTGTCCTTTCAATTCCTCTCCCAGGAGAAAGGACGCCCTGATGTAGAAAAATCATCTGATCATCTTTAATGTTCAGATCCTCTCTGAGGTGATTAAATTTATTTTTTTCCTTGTACGGAGGGCAATTTAGTACAAGATATGGCTTTTTAATATTGTATAGCCTGCTGTATTCATTTGCAATAGAGTCACTCACAGTGATAACAACATCGGCATAAGGAATAAATAAACGCTCAATAATTTGACGAGCCCTTTTCGCTTTTGCACTCAGTCCATCACATTCCGTCTCATACTCATGAGCATCATAGACGATGTCAGACCCATAAATTTTTTTCATCAAGAAACCAACGGGGAGAGGATCCAAGTCATGACAGTGGACGATATCGCACTTCCCCTTGAAGAGGGATTTTAGCGCAAAACACAATATCATAAGATAATTCATAAGCACGGGTATTTTAAGAAAAAGAATAATCTTATTTATCTCAGCGCGGGGTTTTGAAACATGATATTGAATACGCTCAATTTTGATCCCATCTTTAACTTCTTTCCTTGGAAGCTTTCCATCCCAAAGACAGTAGATACGAACATCATATCCAGCCTTAACGAGAGTTTTCCCCTCTTTCAATACTCTTGAATCATGCGTGAAATAATTCTTAAGCAGAAAGGTAACTTTTTTCATCGGAATCCTCAATATGTATAGGTCAAAATATATCCCATGATGGATTGGCTGGGGAAATTACTTGTTTTGAACAGAATCATACGCCTCTAACAACATTTTTTCTTGTGTTTCCCAATTATAAAGACGGGCCACCTCTGAGGAGATCATAGCCTGTATGCCTTCTCTTGTTATATCTCGTACAGCATCCGCAAAATCCTCATCAGATTTTACGATAATCCCATTGTTATATTTTTCGACAAGCTTCCGAGCATCAGCCATATCCGTTGTTATGATCGGGAGTCGAGACATGGAGTATTCAAAGAATTTATTCGGCATACAGTGTTGGTGGGCCACATAGGAAATATCAACCAGTATGAGCCCAACATCTGCAGAAGATGTATAATCAAAAAGAACATCAGGGTGAACAGCTTCATGAAAGAAGATATTCTCGTTTTTGGTAGCAGCTTCCTTCACAATTCCCTCAAGAGAACCATACCCAAGAAAGACAACGACTTTCTTTTTGTCATCCAGTTCTGAAAATGTTTTCAATACAATCTCTACGCCTCTCCGTGGGGAGAGCACGCCCTGAAAGACAAATATAATATGATCATCTGTTAAGCCAAAACGATCACGAAAATGATTGGACTTTTTTTCCTCTTTATATGGAGGGCAGTTGCGAACAATGTATGGGGGCTTTATGCCGTACAGCCTCACATATTCGTTCGCCGTTGATACACTCGTGATAATTATTGCATCTGGGTCATGAATAAGAAAGCGTTCCTCTACTCTATAGAATTTCTGCGCCCTCTCACTCGTACCAGCACGAACAATTTCGTATTCACGGGCATCATACACGAGAGCACACCTAAAAATCTTTTTGATTAAATATCCCAAAGGGAGAAGGTCTAAATCATTACAGTGAACGACGTCGCATCTCCCCCTTAATACGGATTTAATTCCAAAACCTGCCATCCGAAAAAGATTTCTCGTCCGCCTCAGAAATGTTTTAAGAGTAGAGAATCCTGTCAGACGAGAAAATTTTGATTGTGGCTTCTTGGTATGATATGCGTAGTATTGAATACGCTCGATGGTAACGCCGTTCTTTACCTCTTTCCTGGGATTTATTCCATCCCAGAGACAGCATACACGGACTTGATAGCCAGCCTTAGCTAGGCTAAACACCTCTCTTAACGCTCTCGAGTCGTATGTAAGGTGATTCAACAAAAGAAAAGTTACTTTCTTCATTTTCTTGACACACTCCTCAAGTCTAGCCTGGCAATAAATACAGTATTGGGTTGTTTTTGATGCCATTACCTAGCAAGATATTGTCTTAGGTCTCTTCAGAGCCAAACCAACGCATCTCTACCTATCCATTCCCCTCTATAATGGACTCTACCAAATTTAGGGAGAGATTCAAGGATATGCTATCTTCCTTTAGACTCCATAGATATCAGTACGCTATGCGCGGAATCCTACGATGTCAAGCGGTAAAGTATCAGTTTTGAAAAGCACACAGCGAAAGTCAACCTCGTTCTGGTTTCCATTTTCAGATGGGAAGTGCTTCGTAGGTTGCCAGAAGCTTTATCTCCTGGTTTTCCCAGTTATAAATAGGGGGAAGGTCGGATAATTTCATATCTTTAATCTTCTCATGCGTTATCCCCTTCACGCTCTCCATCAGATCTGCCTCTTCCTCAATAACAATTCCATTGTTATACTTTTCAACAATCCTCCTCATCTCAAAAAGATTAGAGACAATGATCGGTAGCCTTGACATGGCATACTCGAAAAATTTATTTGGAGAGCAGTAATAATAGCTCAGGCAAGAATTTTCTATTAGCATTAGCCCAACATCTGCGGATGATGTATATTCAAAAAGAATGTCAACGGGCACGGCATTATGGTAAAATATTACTTTACTCTCCTTGGAGGCGTTCTTGATCGTATCTTCAAGGGGGCCATACCCCATAAAAACAACAACCCTTGTGTGATCATCGAGCTTGGAGAATGCGTCTAATGTTCGTTCAATCCCTCGCTGTGGAGAAAGACCACCTTGATAGAGAAAAATGATTTGGTCTTCTCTTAGATTGAAGTGTTCTCTAAAATGATTATATTTTCCGGCCTCTTTATAAGGCGGACAGTTCAGAACCAGAGTGGGCTTGGGGATACCGTAAAGCCTGTGATACTCGTTGGCGATGGAATCGCTGACGGTGATCACCGCGTCGGCAGAGCCGATAAGACTTCTTTCCACGATCTGGCAGAGCTTTTTGGTGCTCCCCGTAAGGTGGACGCGCTCGGTCTCGTATTCGTGGGCATCATAGACCAAGCGCGCGCCGTAGAGCTTCTTAATCATGAAGCCGATGGGAAGGGTTTCAAGATCATGGCAATGAACAACGTCGCAGCGGCCTTTGAGGGTACATTTCAAGGCGAGGCCAAAAACAGCAAATAGTTTTTTGATCCGTGATCCTGGTTTGTCAGACTGATACTGAAGACGATGGATGGTGATCCCGTCAGAATTTTCTTGTTTTGGAAGATGACCATCCCAGAGGCAATAGATATGGACATCGTATCCAGTAGAAGTGAGGGTCCTCGCTTCCTTCAGAACGCGCGAATCATTGGTAAAATAATTTCGTAATAGGAAAACGACTCGTTTCATCTTTCCCACCATGCGACAAAATTTGCGTGATGGTTATGTGCTGGATGGGGCAGGGGGTCAAGGAGAAAACGGTGCCGTGGCCCCCTCCAGCCAAAGCCGCGCGGCTCCTTCCACCAGAGGGGAAATCTCGTTCCAGACCCGTGCGTGATAAGCATCCAGCCATGTCCGCTCCTGAGGCTCCAGCAGACTGGGGTCGATCAGGCGTTGGTCGATGGGGACCAGAGTCAGGGGCTCGAAGGTCAGCAGGGAGAGTTCGGCCTCCACAGGTTTCTCGGCCTCGACCACCAGCATCAGGTTTTCGATCCGGATGCCGTAGGCTCCCGCTTTATAGGAGCCGGGTTCGTTGGAGAGGATCATGCCTGGGCGCAGACTCACGTTGGCGCTCCCGGACTTGGAGATGCGTTGAGGTCCTTCGTGGACCGAGAGGTAGGAACCGACGCCGTGCCCCGTCCCGTGGGCATAATCAAGGCCTTGCCGCCACAAGGCTTGCCGCGCCAAGACATCCAATTGACTGCCGGAGGTTTCCTCTGGAAACACCGCCTGGGCCAACGCGATGTGCCCTTTGAGAACCAGCGTGAACCGGCGGCGTTGTTCGGCGCTGGGGGAAATACGTCCCTCGGCTCCGGCGATGAACAGGGTGCGGGTTACATCGGTAGTGCCGTCCAAGTATTGAGCGCCGGAGTCGAGCAAGAAGACATCGCCGGGTGCGAGGCGGCGGTTGCTCTGGATCGAGGCGCGATAGTGGACAATGGCCCCATTGGGACCGGCTCCGGCGATGGTGGGAAAGGAGAGGCCTTGGAAGAGGGCATTCTCTTGGCGGAAGGCCTCCAGACGCTCGGCGGCGAGGCATTCGTCCACGTCCTCGCGCCCCTCCAGCCAGGCGAGGAACCGCACCAGAGCCGCGCCATCACGACGATGAGCGGCACGGGCTCCGTTCTGTTCCACGGCGTTTTTGCACGCCTTGGGCAGGAGGCAGGGATCGGGGCCCCAGACGATTTTGGCGTTGGCCTGACGCAACCGCTCGACAATCGCCAAGGGGGCCTGAGCCGGATCGATGCGAACCCGTTTCCCCGTCAACCCGTCGAGGGTTCCCAGAAGGGTTTGGGGGTCTCGGATCAGCACGTCGGGGCCGAGGACATCGCGAATTTCCCCTGAGACTTTCGCGGCGGCGATGAACCATTCCACCCGTCCATCTTGGTGAAACAGCCCGAAGGAGAGCGGCAGAGGCGTGTACTCGACATCATGGCCGCGAACGTTGAGCAGCCAAGCGATGGAAGCCGGATCGGACGAGACGGCGACCTCCAAGTTCTCGCGGAGGAGGATCTGGGCCAGATCGTTGCGTTTCTCCGCCCGAGAGCGCCCCGCATGAGCCGCCTCGTGGAGCACCACCGGACCACAGGGCGGCGCGGGACGATCGGCCCACACTGCGTCCAGGGGATTGCTTTCGCAGGCGATCAAGGTGGCGCCGACGGCTTCGCAGGCGGTACGGAGGGCTCGGACCTGATCGCGCGTGTGAAGCCACGGATCAAAGCCGACACGATCCAAAGCGGTGAGCCGTTTTCCCAGCCACGCGGCCGAATCGTTCGCGGGAAGGTCCACCGGCTCGAAGGCGCTGGTATCGATTTCCTGGCGCACCTGGAGGGTATAGCGTCCATCCACCAGCACGGCGGCCCACTGGGTCGCCACCACCCCGAGCCCCGCCGAGCCGGTGAAGCCCGTCAGCCAGGTCAAGCGCTGAGCCGAGGGAGGGATGTATTCCCCCTGATGCTCATCGGCGCGCGGCACCAGAAAGACCGTCAGGTCGCGCCGGAGAAGTTCTTCACGCAAGGCGACAAGGGGAGGGAACGGCACGGCGAGGCATCTCCTTATAACACGATGGCATTAAGCTACATGGCTCAAGAGGTCGCGCAAAGCCTCCACGCGCAGAGGCTTATGCAGCAGGTGAATGTTTTCCTCGCTGCCCGTGCGGGAGTCGGTTTCTCCGGTCAGGACGACCGCGGGCACGTCATCATCATAGTGGGAACGAATGGCACGGATGATATCCATGCCACTGCGATCTCCCGGCAGACGCAGGTCCGCGATCACCAGGCCTGGGCGATGATTGCGCGCATGCGCCAAGGCGACAGTCTCGTTTTCCGCGGCATCGACCTCGTGGCCGAGTTCCTTCAGCAGCAGCTCCAAGGCTTGGCGAACATGAGCCTCATCGTCAATAATGAGAATACGACGCCGGTCCCCCAGGGTGGGTAACGGTTCCGAGAGCTGCTCGGCAGCAGCCAACGCGAGGGGGAGCGTCACCGCGAAGACGGACCCTTTCCCCACGGTGGAGCGCACCGTCAACGGGGTTTCTAAAAGTTTGGTGATGCGTTGGGCAATCGGCAAGCCCAATCCGGTTCCGGTGCCATCGATCTCGCCACCGCCAGAGCGTCTTAAGCGGCGAAGATCCTCGAACAACTCGGTGAATTTGTCAGCAGGAATGCCGGGGCCGGTGTCCCAAACCTCCAGGCGCAAAGCCTCCCCCCCCACCCGGCGGCAACCAATGAGGATCCGTCCGTTTTCCGTATGGGTGATCGCGTTGGACACCAAGTTGGAAAGCACGCGATCCATGAGCGCCGGATCGGTGGTAACGGTAGCAGAGCAAGGCATCACGGTGAAGCGCAGTTTTTTGCCCTCCGCCAGGGGTTTCCACCCGGCCTCGATGCGGCTCAACAAACGCGTGAGGGGAATGTCAGCGATGCGGGGTGAAATCGCCTCGGCATCAAGCCGCGCCACATCGAGCATATCGTTCAAAAGCACGGTGAGCCGCTCTGCGCTTTGATCAATGGCCTCCATGACCATGTGCTCGCGTCCATTCAGTCGATTCTTCAATACCCCCAGGTAGAGCGATAAGGCTTGCAGTGGTTGACGCAGATCGTGGCTCGCGGCGGCCAGGAAACGCGCTCGGGCCGCTTTTAAGCGACGACTTTCCGCCACGGAGCGCTCTCGGGCCTCGACCTGGTGGCGCTGGGCCTGCTGGGCCAAGGCCGCTTTTTCCTCCAGATCCCGGAGAGCGGTCTTGAGGCGACTGGCCTGAACGCCAAGGGCCTCCAGGGGCTCCGTCACCTTCCTCCCCTGGAACCAGGCGAGCCCCGCCGACGCCACAAGGGCGAGCGCTCCCGTTCCCCCAGCGATGAGTCCGGCGGAAAGGCCATGCTGCTGACCCAACCATCCCCCAACCCCCCCGCCCCACAGGAGCAGAGGCACAGCCGAAATCAACACCATCAAGGTAAGCCGACGCCTTAGGGAAGAGGACATGACAGCAGGTTCCTAAGCTCTCCAGAGGCAAAGAGCGTGCCTCGCCCTTTATATCGGCAGAGGAGGAGGCAATGTCGAGAGCCCCCTCAAGATCGACGTTGTGCATTGCACCTATCGGTCTTTTCGAGGCCAAACGGCAGACGGAACTCATCAATATCTCTTTGATATTGCTGTCTTATGCTAAAATTCGTGCTTCCCTACCCCATTCGGGGGTTGATCAAAAGGGGTATAGCATTTATAAAACTGTGCAGGGCATTCGATAAATTCGATAACAAGGACAGGAGAATCCCCTTGTGCCATAAACTTCTCGCATCCCTGATGGCTCTGGCTCTCACGGTTGCGATTTCTCCCGCCGAGGCGGGGGCGCGGGGGGGAGAATCCCTAGCCGCCGTGATTCCGGGTGCCAGTCGTCAGGCTCAAGTGGTCTCGCTGCCGCACCCGCTTTCCCCCGAAGATGTTTCCGCTTACAGTCGCGCTCTTGCCTTCCAGGCCGAGGGGCAGTGGGCGTTGGCGGATCGGGAATTGCTCCGGGCCAAGGACGCCGTGTTGAAGGGGCACGTTCTGGCGCAGCGGTATCTAAATACCAAATACCCAGCCAAACCCTCCGAACTCAAGTCTTGGATGTCCCTGTACGGCGATATGCCCCAGGCGGAGGCCATTCATGACCTCCCCGCTGGAAAGGGATTGCTGGGCTTCAGTCGGCTGAAGGCACCTGTACGTGGGGCTTTGCGCGGCAGTCGGGTCGATACCTCCGACGATGGTGCCAACTGGGAAGAGGTGGTGTTTTCCGCCGATCGCGGCGATCCGGCCCTGCGTGAGGCCAAAACCAAGATCCGCCGTCTGCTCCGGGATAACGACCGTGACGCCGCCGAGGCTATGATCCGCGACAGCGGGACGCTTGGGTTGGACGAACATGGCATTGACGAGCTGAAAGCCTTGATCGCCGCCGACCATTTCGCCGGAGGGCGCGACGGCGAAGCCGTCAAGTGGGCGAATCAGGCGGTGGAACGCTCGGGTAAAGATGTTCCTTCTGCCCATTGGGTGGCAGGGTTGGCCCAGTGGCGCTCTGGTAAGCCACACTTGGCTCGGCGTCACTTTGAAATCATTGCCACCACCACCGATGTCTCTCCTTGGATGGTCTCCGCCGGGGCTTTTTGGGCCGCGCGGGCCAACCTGGTTTCGCGTCGACCAGAAATGGTCAATCACTGGCTGGAAATCTCCGCCACCTATCCCCGCACCTTCTACGGGATGGTCGCACGCCAAGCGCTGGGGTACGAAACCTCGTTTTCCTGGGAAACCTCCGTCCCCTTCACCCAGGGCGATGCCGAAGCCCTGATGCGCAATCCTGGGTCCAAGCGGGCCCTGGCGCTGCTGCAACTCAAGGCCTCCCCTGCCGCAGAAGAAGAGCTCCGGCGGCTTTATCCCCGCGCCGATAAAGGCTTGCGCCAGTCCATCCTCGCCCTCGCCCAAGGGGACGGTGGCATGCCAGATCTCGCCGCCCGTTTGGCCGGATTGGCCCCGGGAGCCAACAAGGATTCCTCTGCCTTCCCCATCCCCAACTGGGTGCCCGATGGGGGGTGGCAAGTGGATAAAGCCCTCGTCTTCGCCCTCGTTCGGCAAGAATCCGGCTTTAATCCCAAGGCGAAAAGCCCTGCCGGAGCCGCCGGACTCATGCAGTTGATGCCCGCAACCGCACGCGCCATTGCTGGGAATGATGCCGCGAAAAAACTCGCCAATCCCAGCTATAACCTTGCCGTTGGACAGAAATATGTCTTGAAGTTGCTTGCCGAGGAGCCCGTCAATAATAACCTGTTGATGCTCGCTGCGGCCTATAACGCTGGGCCGGTAAAGCTCGAGCAGTGGATGGAGGGGATGAAACATGGCAACGATCCCTTGCTCTTCATCGAAAGCTTGCCCTCTCGGGAAACACGGGCCTTCGTTGAGAGAGTCATGACCAATTTGTGGGTCTATCGGTCCCGGTTGGGGCAGCCGTCGCCGTCTCTAGAGGCGGTCGCAACGGGAGGATGGCCGATGTACTTGGCGAGGGGGGAGGCCCTGTAAAGGGTCAAGGGTCATAGACCCTTGACCCTTCTTTGCCTCTTTCCAATGTACCGTCCAGACGGTATAGTAAATTCCACCCTCGGAAATGTGGACCCTTTTCCCATGAGCGTAACCCGCACCAAGATCGTTGACGCCGCGATGGTTATCGTTCGAGACCAAGGCGTTTCCCGGCTGACCCTCGACGAGGCAGCCAAGCGAGCGGGAATGTCGAAGGGCGGAGTTCTGTACCATTTCAAAAGCAAGGACGAGCTGGTCCGAGGCATGGTACAGCGGATGTTGGAGCAATGCGATGCCTTGCTGCAAAATCACTATGCCGCCGAACCCGAAGGCGCCTATCGCTGGAGCCGGGCCTTGGTGCGCATGGCCTTTGATCCCGAGGGACCGCCGGATCACAAGATTGGCGGGGCCTTGCTAGCGGCCGTCACCGTGAACCCGGATTTGGTGGCTCCCATCCAGGCTGCCTATGATTCCTGGACAGCACGAGCGGTTTCCGATAGTCCTGACCCGCTGCGGGCGAAATTGGTCTGCATGGCAATGGATGGGTATTATTTCCAACGGTTGATGGGGATTAGCCTCTTCAACGAACGACAGCGCGATCAGATGAAAGAATTCGTTCTCAACATGATCGACGCCGGTAAAAGTGGTGAATAATGAGTAAGATACGCATTTTTGTTGCTCTTCTTCTGTGCACGGTCATCTTTGGTGGAGTCTATGGATTCCTCCAATTCGTCAATATGAAGAAGATGGAGTATTTTGCCAACCTGCCGCCACCTATCTTTTCCGTGGCGGCCCAGCCGGCTCAGACCCAGGAATGGCGCGACAGCGTTCAGGCCATTGGCACGCTCCGGGCGGTGCGAGGCGTGGAAGTCAGCGCCTCGGTGTCGGGTTTGGTGGAAAAGATCGGCTTTGAATCTGGGCAACTGGTGAAAAAAGGCCAGTCCTTGGTAGAGCTGGATAGTGATATTGAGCGAGGCAACCTGGTCTCCGCCGAAGCCGATGCCGAGTTGGCTCGGCTATCGGCGCGGCGGCAACGGACCTTGATCAAGACCAGTTCGGTGAGCCTGTCCGCTCTCGACAAGTCCGAGGCCGAGCTGAAAGTGCGTGAGGCTGCCCTGGTCATCATTCACGCCCAGATCGAAAAGAAGAACATCATCGCGCCGTTCGATGGGGTATTGGGGGTGCGTCGCGTCAATCTGGGGCAATACGTTCAGCCGGGGCAGATGATCGTCAACCTTCAGGACTTGTCGATCATGCTGGCCGATTTCACCGTTTCCCAGCGCTATCTGACGTTGTTGAAAACGGGAGCCAAGTTACGGATAACGTCGGATTCCTGGCCGGGACGGATCTTTGATGGAAGCATTCAGGCCGTCGAGCCGTTGATCGATAGCGCCTCGGGCATGGTCCGGGTCGAAGGGCGGTTTCCTAATCCCGAGGGCCAGCTTCGTCCCGGAATGTTTGTTCGCGTGGAGATCCTCCAGGAGCAACAGCAGCAGGTGGTGACCATTCCCGTCTCGGCGATCTCGTACAATTTGTACGGCGATAGCGTCTTTATCGCCAAGGAAAGCCCTCCTGTGGTCATCAAGAAGGACGGTAAGGAGGAAAGCAAGCCGGTAAAGCAGGTGGATCGCGTCTTCGTCTCCCTGGGAGAGCGGCGAGAGGGCCGCGTGGTGGTGTTGAAGGGGGTCAGCGATGGCGATCTCGTCATCACCTCGGGCCAGGTCAAGCTCGGCACGGGAAGTAAAGTGGATATCCTCCCCAATGATCCTCTGAACGGGGATAATAAAACCGTGACATCGGATCGGAGTGGTTCTTGATGTTCGATATTTTCATCAAACGTCCGGTTCTTGCCAGTGTCATCAGTTTGCTGATCCTGTTCGTCGGGTTGCGCGCCTTGATGATGCTCCCGCTGCGTCAGTATCCAGAGGTCACCAACACGGTGATCACCGTCACCACCGTTTTCCCCGGTGCGGACGCCGACCTGATCCAAGGATTCGTCACCCAGCCGCTGCAACAGGCCATCGCCACGGCGGAAGGACTTGACTATATCTCGTCGCGCTCCCTGGCGGGAATGAGCGAAATCAAGGCCTATGTCCGCCTGAACACTGACCCCAATGTCGCCATGACCGAGGTGATGTCCAAGGTCAGTGAAGTGCGCTCCTTGCTGCCGCGTGGGATCAACGATCCGGTATCGAAGAAGGCAACGGGGCAGACCTTCGCCTCGGCCTATCTGGCGTTTTCCTCGGACCAGTTGAGCCAGCAGCAAATCACCGATTACGTGTCGCGGGTGGTGCAGCCCAAATTGTCAGCCATTCCCGGCGTGGCGAACCCCGAATTGCTCGGGGGACAAAAATTCTCCATGCGGATCTGGTTAGATCCGGAGAAGATGGCTCAATTCGATCTATCCCCCAATGATATCCGCTCGGCGTTGACGCGCAACAGTTACACCGCAGCGGCGGGTTCGACCAAGGGAACATTCGACGTCATTTCCACCCGCGTCGACACGGATCTGAAAACGGTTGACGAATTCAAGCAACTCGCCATTCGCAACGTCGGAACGCGGGTGGTGCGAATCGACGATGTGGCCACGGTGGCCCTTGGCCCGGAAAACGACGACAGCAGCGTTTTCGCCGCTGGAAAGCCTGCCGTTTTCATGGGAATCCACACCACGCCCGATGCCAATCCGCTGACGGTGGTCAAGCAGATGCGTGAGGTGACTCTGCCCGAGATCCGCACCCAGCTCCCGGCTGGGCTGACCGCCAAGATCGCCTATGACAGCACCATCTTCATCGGCGCAGCCATCTCGGAAGTGGCCAAGACCCTTCTGGAGGCCAGTGTGGTGGTGATGGTGGTGATCTATCTGTTCATGGGCTCCCTGCGTTCGGTGATCATCCCGGTTCTGACCGTGCCGCTGTCCCTGGTGGGGGTGAGTATCTTCCTTCTCGCCTTGGGATTTTCGATCAACTTGCTGACCTTGTTGGCCATGGTGTTGGCCATCGGGTTGGTGGTGGACGATGCCATCGTGGTGGTGGAAAATATCCATCGACATATCGAGGAGGGACTCTCGCCTTTCCACGCCGCTCTGGTGGGAACACGTGAAATCGCCGGCCCTGTGATATCCATGACGATCACCCTGGCGGCGGTGTACGCTCCCATTGCGTTCATGGGAGGGCTGACTGGCGCACTGTTCAAGGAATTCGCACTGACTCTCGCCGGGGCGGTTATTATCTCTGGGTTTGTCGCCTTGACGCTCTCGCCGATGCTGTCGTCGAAACTGCTGCGGCACGAAGGCGATAAGAAGGGGATCGCAGCGCGGATTGATCGCGTCTTCGGTTGGATCCGCAGGCGATATGAGCGGTCGTTAACTGCCGGATTGCAGGACCGAACCGCCACGGTGCTGTTCGCTCTGGTGGTGATGGCGAGCCTGCCCTTCCTCTTCAAAGTTATTCCCACCGAGTTGGCCCCTCAAGAGGATCAAGGGGTGATGTTCGTGGCTTTCGATGGCCCGTCCTCGGCCAACGCCGACTTCATGCGCATTTTCACCCACGAGATTGATCAGAAACTGCGCAACGGGTTTCCCGAGATTGCCGATACCTTCCTGATCGCGGGAATGGGGGCTCCGAACAAGGGCTTCGGGGGTGCGGTGCTGACTCCTTGGGGAGAGCGGCCTCGCTCGACCAAGATATTGCAACCCGAACTCCTAAACGTGGTGGGAGAGGTTTCCGGTGTGAAGCCCAACGTGTTTCAGCCCGCCCCCCTCCCCGGCGTGGATGGCTTGCCGGTCCAGTTCGTCATTTCCTCCATTGCCGACTACCGTCAGCTTGAGGAATTGCAGGCGGAAATCGTCAAGCGTGCCTCAATGACGGGACTTTTCCCCTATATTGACGCCGATCTGAAGTATGAAAGCCCCAGCACCCGCATCCTGATCGATCGCGATAAAGCCGCCGCCTATGGGGTGGCGATGCAAGATATCGGCGATGCCTTGGGGCTGATGACGGGCGGGAACTATGTGAACCTCGTCAACCTTCAGGGGCGGTCCTATCAGGTGATCCCCCAGGTGCCGCGCGAATACCGGCTGGATCCCGATCAGCTGGGGCGCTTCCACGTTCAAACCAAGCTGGGGAAAGCCATTCCCTTGTCCTCGCTGGTGTCCTTCGACCACAGCGTTGATCCGGTGTCGTTGAACCAGTTCAACCAGTTGAACTCCGTCACCATCCAAGCCTTCCCCATGCCGGGGACCACCTTAGGGCAAGCCCTGGCAACCCTGGAGGGAATCGCCAAGGAGGTGCTGCCACCTCAAGGCTACACCTATGACTTCGCGGGACAATCACGCCAATATGTCCAGGAAGGCAATGCCTTGGTGATGACCTTCGTGTTCGCGTTGATCATCATTTTCCTGGTCCTCGCGGCTTGGTTTGAAAGCTTCCGCGATCCCTTGGTGATCATGATCTCCGTGCCGCTGTCCATCTGTGGCGCATTGATTCCCTTGGCGGTGGGGGTCGCCACCATGAACATCTATACCCAGGTGGGACTGGTGACCCTGATTGGTCTGATCACCAAGCACGGCATCCTGATTTGCGAGGTGGCTCGCGAACAGCAAGAGCAGCATGGGCTTTCTCGGGCACAAGCGGTGAAGGTGGCTGCGTCGTTGCGGTTGCGTCCGATCCTGATGACCACGGCGGCCATGGTGTCGGGGTTGTTCCCGTTATTGCTGGCCTCTGGGGCCGGGGCCGCCAGCCGGTTCTCCATCGCGGTGGTGATTGTCTCGGGGATGAGTATCGGGACGCTGTTCACTCTTTTCGTGTTACCGGTGGTCTACACTTTCCTGGCTTCGAAACGAACCTTGAAGAAAAAGGACGAAGATATCAAAGTCGCCTACACACCAAGCCCGGCGAACGTTCACTAGATGAAAGAAAAAGGGAGAGTGCTCCCGTCTCTTTTATGGGAGCACTCTCGATAAAATATTTATCACAGACGATGGAGAAGATGGGGAGGCGGCGATGCCCAGCCTCCTTCTCTTTCAAAAAGCGATTTGTGCCGTTTTCAGGCTGGTGTAACCGCTTCTGCCGATAATGATGTGATCGTGCAGCGTAACCGCAACCCTGGAGAGAGCTTCCTTCACCGCGCGGGTGGCCGAAATATCCGCTTGAGAGGGCGTCGGGTCACCAGAAGGATGGTTGTGGACGAGAAAAAGCCCCGAGGCCCCTAATTCCAAGGCCCGTTTCACCACTTCACGAGGATAAAGCGGCGTCCGGTCAATGGTCCCCTGCTGGAGGGTCTCGGCGCGGATCAGACGAGTCTGGAGGTCCAAAAACAGCACATGGAACTGCTCGACGGGCAACCGCGCGAAGTGGGTGGTGCAGAAGTCAACCACCACCGAGATCGAAGCCAGGAGGGGGCGATGCTGGATCTGAGCCAACGCCAGTCGATTGGCCATTTCCCGAGCGATCTTCAAGGCTGCGGTGGAATGAGCGCCTAAGCCGGGGAAGGCGGTCAAGGCATTGGGATCGGCACACAGAACCTCGGAAAGGTTCCCAAAAGAGGCGATCAGCTCCTTGGCGAGAGGCTTGACGTCTTTACGCGGTAGAACGTACGTCAGAAAGGCTTCCAGCAACTCATAATCCGGCATATTTTCCGGAGCACCCATGAACCGCTGCCGCAATCGTCCTCGGTGCCCCACATAGTGAGGACGATTCTTCTTGGGCTCTGGTTTTGGAGGTGTGCTGTCGTCCATGAGTCTTGACTCTCCTCTTTGCAACGTGCGGCGACTCTTTCCCTTTCCCCGCAGTCGGATCCGACAAGCAGGTCAATCCCGTTGTCGGCATGATCTTATGAGACGAACGGGAGAAGGTGAATCTTTATCGCATAAAATGACAAGAAAAAGCCACAATCTCAGAATAAGGAATAAAAACAAGGGGAAACGCTGTTTTCCCTGGGTTCGCAGCCAGGTCTGGAAACGCCTGAGTAAATTGATCTGGGAGGGGAAAATGAAATCTTTAAGACGTTACGGTCTCTATCTTACTGTGGCAATGACAACGGTTACATTGGTGTCTTGCACGCCTTCTGGCGGTCAATATACGCCGAGGATGTCTGCGGCCCCTCATAGGGCGGCGGCCATGGTTCCGCCAGAGGCTTCTTCGGTTCGTTCCGAGACCGCGAAGTATGCCGGCTATAGCGATAATCCCGTCAAGCAAACTGCTCGGGAGCCGCTTTCCACCTTCAGTCTAGACATGGACACCGCCAGCTATGCCAACGTTCGACGGTTCCTGAAACAGGAACGTCTGCCCCCGGCCAGCGCTGTCCGGGTTGAGGAGCTGCTGAACTACTTCCCTCGGACGGCGGAGGACGCGGTGATGAACCGCTTGGAGTCCTCGCCGTTTCAGGCCTCTTACGAGTTGGCCCCTTCCCCCTGGGACAAGCGAAAAACCTTGCTGTCCTTAAGCGTTCGCGCCGCTGACGTGAGCTTCAAGGAAGCCCCCCCTGCCAACCTGGTGTTTTTGGTGGATGTTTCCGGCTCCATGGGCTCTTCCGAGCGGTTACCTCTGGTCAAGAAGAGCCTGGAGATGCTGGTGGAGCATCTGCGCTCCCAAGATCGGATCTCCCTGGTGACTTATGCGGGATCGACTCGTGTCGTCCTTGAGCCCACTTCGGGGTCCGACTCCGACACCATCCTCGACGCCATCCGCAAGCTTGATGCTGGCGGAGGAACCGCAGGAGGAGCGGGACTGAAACTCGCCTACGAACAAGCGGGGAGAGCTTTCATCAAAGGCGGGGTCAATCGCATCCTGCTTTGCACCGATGGAGACTTCAACGTCGGTGTAAGCAGTCAAGAGGAAATCGTTGCCATGGTGATGGAGGAAAAAGAAAAAGGTATCACGCTCTCTACTTTTGGATTTGGGACAGATAATCTCAACGACTCCATGATGTCTAAAATATCCAATGTAGGAAATGGGAACTATAACTACATCGATAGTGTCAATGAGGCCAAAAAAGTTCTCACGGACGAAATGAGCTCTACCCTCGTGACGGTCGCTAAAGATGCCAAGGCGCAAATTGAATTTAATCCGGCGTACGTTAAGGAATATCGCCAGATTGGATATGAAAAGCGTCAACTGAGCAACGAACACTTCAACGATGATGCTATCGATGCGGGTGATATCGGGGCGGGAAAACACGTTACCGTCCTCTATGAGTTGACTCTGACCGGGCAAAAGCCAAGTATCGATCCTCTGCGCTATTCAAAAAGCCAAGCGACGGTTCATGATGAGGAGAAAACAGCCTTTTCTAACGAGCTGGGATTTTTGAAACTCCGCTGGAAAGAGCCAAATGGAAGAAAGAGCGAGATGGTTTCATTTCCTATCACTCGGATGAATTCTACTCAATCCTTCCAGGGAGCGAGCTCTACATTTCGCTTTAACGCTGCCGTGGCCGCATTTGGGCAGAAATTAAGAAATGTTCCCTCTATGCAAAACGTCAGCTGGAGCAACATCCAGATCTGGGCAAAAGAGGCCCAAGGGGATGACCCCGGGGAATACAGAAGGGCGTTCGTCGGGTTGGTGGGAGATGCCTCAAGGGCAAAATAAAAGACGGGGGGTCAAGGGGTTTGAGCCCTTGACCCTCCCCTTTTCCGCCTCTATCCTCAGCAACGAAAATAGGATCTTACTTCAGGGGGTTCGGTAATGACGATCAAGCGTATCGGCATGGGGGCTATGCTTGCCTTGGCAGGATGGCTTTTCGTGAGCCCCCTGGAGGTCCACGCCGATCCCGTCACCGAACGGCCCACTGAACGGCCCACCGAACGGACCGAACGCACCTTCGAGATCCCCGCTTTTGGCCGTGCCGCCATTGTGGTGTCCAGCGCGCATGGGACCGCCGTGCAGTATCTGGATCAGATGATGGGGCCAGGAGACCCAAATGGCGTCCCTGGAGAACGAGACGGGCGCATCGATCAATTTCTCTCTCCCGGCAAGCATAAGGTCTGGCTGACCGCCCCTGCCGGCGCCAAGACCAACGCCGAGATAAAGATCGTCAATTTCCAGGAGTTGAATACCGGTGCCGCTCCTGTGCTGGTTCATGCAGCGATGGCCTCGGCCGCACTGGGGGATTTTCAGCAGCGCTCCTACTGGCTGGAGGTCACCGAGGCCAAAACCATCTTCCTTGAGGCCGCCGGGAGGTACCTCAGCGACTTGAGAGTGTGGAAGGATGGGGTGTGGCTGATGCCCTTCTCCCCCCAGGTCGAGGAGCTCCAGGGGCGGCCCGGACAGCCGCTGGCCTTGCGACGGATCGAGACCCGGTTGGAGCCTGGCCTGTATCTGGTGACCGCTTATGGGGGGGCGGGGTTGGCCTGGACCGAGGCCTCGACCGAGCAGCCTTTCTTTATCCGCTTGGGGATTCCCGAACTCCCGTCGCCCGTGGTGCGTCCGATGGTGGCCAGCCCGTTCGGTCTCGACCACTGGCTGGTGGTTCAGGAGGCCGATACCTTCCGCTTGGATCTGCCCTCCCCCCAGAGCGCCGAGATCACCGCCGTCGCGGACCATGTCGAGGCCCACGCGGACCATGTCGAGGCCCACGCGGCCATGGATAAGACCTCGCGAGAGGGGATGGCGCAGGCCCGTTTTGGCTTTCCCAAGACCAATACCCGCGTCACCGTGCGCCGTGCCGCCGGAGAGCCCTATATCCTCAGCGCCTTTGACGGCAGCCCGAGGAAGACCTTTAAGGGACCACAAAACGCCCTCCTCTCCCTGTTTCTGCCCAAGCCCGGAGAGGATCTCCCGGACGTCACCGCCGTGTTGACGGAAAGCAATTTCAACACCAAGCCTTATATCCCCGAGCACGTGGTGGCCGAGAACGCCATTGTGCTGGACGCCCATCAAGCCTGGCGGAGGCGCTTCAATCTGTTGCAGCCCGTCAAGCTGTTCCTGTCGGTTAAAACGCCTGGCTGGTATACCGTCAGCAGCGAGGGCGTGAAGGCCCAGTTCCGTATTGCCCCTCTGCTGGGGGGCGGGGAAAAACTTCCCGAGACCCCCCCTCAGGTCGGAACAGCCACTTGGCAATTGAGTCCTCGCGTGTACGAATTGACCATCGTCCCGGAGCTTGAGGTCCAGGGAGGACTAGGAATTCTGACCCTCGATATTCGGGGAGAGAAGGCGGCTCGTGCCAAGGAGATTACGCCAGCCCTCAACGCCATCACTTTTGCGCCGATGGTTTTCGACAAGGATCGGGAGTACGTCCTGCGGCTGAGCAATGCCTCTGGCGTTGGGAACGCCATCTTCAAGCTCCCCTTGAGCCTGGAGCAAGAGGTGCCTCTGACCTTGGCCTCCGGTAAGACGCTGCGGCTTGAGGTTGATCTGCCCTCGGAGGCTATGATCGAGGCGGTGAGTCTGGACGGCCTGCGACTTCCCCTGACCCTCGTGTCGAAGGATCCCGTGTCGAAGGATCCTGTGTCGAAGGATCCGCCCAAAGTCCTGTCGCTTAAGCCCGGCAAGGTCACTTTGGAGATCGCCAATCCCCAGAAAACCCCCGTTACGGTGTTGCTGCGGCGCGTGCCGCCCGCCCCCGTGGCGTTGCAGCCGCTTCCCGAGAAGAGAATCGCTGAAATTCCGGCGTTGCCGTCGGTTCAGCCCGGCACGCCGGTGGGATTTGACCTGGGACGCAAGGAAAGCAAACTGTTCGCCCTGAACGTGGCGCAACCCGCCTTCTACCGGGTCGAAAGCACCGGGCGCTTGGCCGTTACCGGCTCTCTGCGCACCCGTCTGCGGCCGAGTCTCGCCAAGAATTCCGGCCTTGGGGTCGGGGAAAATCTGCTGGTCCAACAGTATCTCAGTCCCGGGCTTTACCAGGTGAATGTGGAAGCCCGGCGTGAGACCATGGGACACTTGGGCCTCGCGGTGAGCGCATCCCCCTTGCGCGATGGCGGGGGGCTGGTGTTAGGGACACCCGCTCGGGTGGCCCTGCAAACCGGCGAAGGCATCGCCTATGGGTTCGAGATCCCGAAGGCGGGGACCTATTCCATAACCAGCATGACCTTAGGGGCTCCCGCCTCGTTGCGCCTGGAAGATGCCGAGGGTTGGTCGCTCACGCGGCCGAACCAGGAAGAGGTTTTGGAACAGTGGCTGGAGCCGGGGAAATACCGTCTCATCGTCATGCCACAGGGCTTGGCCACCCGGATGGTTACCGTCGTCAAAAGCATCGAGACCCCCGCGCCTCTCCAAGGCCACGGCCCCCATCCCCTTCCGCTGGGGAAACCCCAGACTCTTCAGTGGATGGAGTCGGGAATCAGAGAAAGCCGCACACCGGACGCGTGGACCTTCGTGCTGCCTGCCGATGTTGAGGTGACCTTGACGCTCAGCGATCTGATGCAGGGCGGGCTGTTTCGGGAAGACGACTTCCCGACAAAGACCGGGACGTTCCAAAAAGTTGCAGCGTTCGACTTTCGCAATCCGCTGAAACGGGAGCTGAAGGCGGGATCCTATCGATTGGAGACGGAGAGCATCCGCGCCAACAACCGTTTGGACTACACGGTTGACCTCCAAGTGAATCAGCTCACCGTTGGGGAAGAGCGCGAGGTTACCCTTCCTGCGGAAATTCCCGTTTCCATCGGCGACGAGAAGGGTTTGTTGGAATTTGTCTCCTTCGGTCCCATTGATGTGCGCACGATTCTCCTGGAGGAAGGGGGGAAAGAGGTGACTCGCGGCGATGATCGTCCGGGAGATTGGAACTTTGCCCTCGCCACCCCGCTTCATCGGGGAAAGTACACCTTGAAGGTGATGCTTGCGAATCCGAGTTCGGGGGACGACGCGTATGACCGCTCCACCAGGGTTCGGCTGTCCCGGATCACCGAGGTGACCGAGCCCACCCTGGAACTGGAAGCCAATACGGCGAGAACACGAACCTTTGCCGACGGTGCGGTTCATCTTATCCCGCTGGAACTGCCCGCCAAGGGGGGCGAGATGCTGGTGGCCGGGGTCACCGCTCTTGAGGCGCAAGGCGTTACACTCCAATACCGGAGCGGAGAGGAGGAATGGCAGAACGCCTCGACCGTCTCGGGCACACAGGTGCGTGTTGGTGCGGTGCGGTCTTCTTCCGCTAAGGAAGCGTGGCGCTTGCGCGTCTGGCCCATGGATCAGACCAAGAAGCCGGTAACGGTGACGATTGCTGCGGTTTCTCCCCCCTCCTCCCCCCTGGAGACAAAAGGGATTTCTCTGCGTGAGGTTCCCGGTCTCTCTCCGCCTTCGGGGGTTGCCTTGGTTTCCTTGAGTCAACCGGGGCTGTTCCGGCTGGACCGGCGGGGGGAGGCAATCGCCTGGAATGCCTCTCAAGCCAATCCTGGCCTCTCAACCGGTGGGGGGAGCATCGCCCTTGCGACACAGACTCGGATGTGGTTGCTGGGTATGCCAGGACAAAGCGCAAGTTTAGAACCTCTTTCCCTTGAGAGCGGTGCTCCGCTGACGCTATCGCTGACCCAAGACGAGATCGCCAAACTGCCCCTCGGGGGCGGAGGGTTGAAGCTCTGGATTGGCTACGCGGCTCTTGGCCAGCCTCTGCTCCGGCCTGCGGCCTCGGACGAGGACGCGCGAGATGCGCGGGGATCAGGCTTTGCCCCCGGTTCGACAGCAGTGGTCACGGGACTGGCGGGGGAGACGAACACACAAATCCACTTGAAGCGCATCGATCACGCCGAGGGGGCCTTGTCGGTCACCCTGCGTCAGGTGCAGTTTGGGACTCCGGTCTCCGCCAATCTGCCCTTGGGTATGACCGATGAGACTCTGCCCGTGGGAGGGGCGAAGCTTTATGCCTTGCCGCCCGGAAACAAGCGGTTGCGTCTGGCCTTGCCTCCCGCAACAGCGGCGGTTCTTCTGCCGGGAGCAAAACGGGAGACCCAGCCCGAGACCCAAACCGTGTGGTCGGGACAAGAGGATTGGACCGAAACCCTGGAGACGGCGAGCGAGAGCATGCTTCTTCTGAATGCTGGAACCGAGCCCGCCTCGGTTTCCGTCCTGGTGGAGGCGATCGCGGAAAGAGAGCTGACTCTCGTCAAGGATCAGATCTTCCACCGCTGGAACAGCGATACGGGAACCATCCGTCTCTCCTTGGACAGCCAGGGAGATGCGGGGGTTGATGTTCTCCACCTCTTGGGGACGGGGGTCGAGCGTGTGATGGCGGTCGATCGAGGGGGAGCCCTGTCCACCAATCCGCAGGGGGTGGGAAAGGCCGCGACTCTTTGGGTACGCACCCGTCCAGGCATGATGGCACTCTGGTTCAATGCTCGCCCAGAAACCGCGTTCATGAGGAAGAGTGGCCCCGTGAAGCCGGCTCCGGCTTTGCCCGGGACTCTCACGGTGACCGAGGCGAATCAAACCTGGTCCATCCCTGGGACGAAGCCGGGCCTCCTCCACATTCGAGGCGACGGCCCGATGATGACTCAGACCGGTGGTTCTGTGGAGCTCTGGAGTCACGGCCCCGCCCTCAATGTGTTCCTGTCGGGGAAGGAAACCCTGTTGGATGTCTCTTCCTTGGGGAAAGGCGCTCCCTCTGGAACTCTGCGCCTGACGCGAAGCGAGCCTCTTCCCCTGAAGGAAGGACTGGGCACGAAGATCCGTCTGGCACCGGGGGATGCGCGGCTGTTTACCTTCCAGATTGAAACAGCGCGCCCCATCGGCGTGGGCGTGCGCGGCAAGGCCGATTCGGCGCGGGTGCGCCTGTTCAATGAACAAGGCGAGGCCTTGGCCGAGGGAACCATCGCCATGAGCGATCTTCAGCCGGGGCGGTACTTCCTTTTGGTGGAAAATCGATTGGATGCTCCGGGGGTGGAGATTCAACCCGTCTTGGTGGGGCTCGATGCCCCTGGCAACGGGCCGCCCGAGGACGTGAAGCGCACATATTGGGACATGGTTTCCGGTGAAGGGACGAACGGGCAATGAGTACGATACGGCGCAGCCTCGCGGCGTTGGCAGTCGCGATTCTGGTTTGGGGTGTCTCCCCGTCCCTGGCCCAGCCAGCGGAAGATGAAGAACCCGTCGTCCAGGAAGAAGAGGGGGGCTCCTCCTCCCAAGAAGACAAATCTGCGGCAGCGGCGGGCCTCCCCCAGCGAGAGCTTCCTCCTCTGCGCCCTGCGGGCAGCATCCTTATTCCGGAGCATTTTGTCCGGGCTTGGGATCCCGTCACCCTGTTCTTCGATGCCAACACCGGTCCAGCCAAGGGCGGGGCAGAGGACAATCCCGCGCGGTATGTCACCATGGCGCCGTCCCATCCTGGGGCGTTCACCTGGTTGGATGCGCGGACGCTCCAGTTCCGCCCGACCATTGCTTGGCCGCCGTTGGAGCAGATCACCTGGAGAACCCAGGGCCGTACCGTGGTCTTGATGTCGCCGCTTTCCGCTCCCCTTGAAATGAATCCCAGGGACGGAGCGCAAGACGAGCCTCCCCTGGATGCCTTGACGCTCACCTTCCCCACCCCCCTTCCGGTGGAGCGCTTGGCCCAGGCGTTGCGTATCGAGCTGCGTCCCCTGCCGGGCATCGGGGCGGAATTGGGGCGGTTCCTCGGTCCGGAGGACTTCGCCATCACCGCGTTGGAGCAGCCAGCCAACTACCGTGTGGCCTTCGCCCGCACCATCCCCGAGGGGATGCGGGTGTTGGTGCACTTGCGCGTATCGCCGGACGAGAAGGGCAAGGAGGAAGCCGTTTTGAGCTTTTCCACTGCGCCCGTCTTCCAGGGCCTGGCGTTTGGGTGTCGGGACGAGAAGGGCCAGGAGCGCATCCTCCCCGAAGGTCAGTCCCGTCTGCCCGAGCAAGCCCGTGTCTGCTCCCCCGAGGAGCGCGAGCTGAAAGTCTCCTTCTCCGAGGAACTGCCGGAGGTCAGTCCCATTGACGCGCGGAATTTTGTCCACATCAGTCCACCGGTGGACAATCTCCGTTTCACCACCACGTGGAGGAGTCTGACGATCCAGGGGGATTTCAAGTCGGATACGCTCTATCAATTCCGCCTGGAGACCGCCCCGTTCAAGGACAAACGAGGCCGCTCCCTGCGTCAAGACGCCCCCAATCAGATGTATGTGTCGTTTCCGGCACCCCCTCGGTTTATCCAGTGGCGCACCAGTCGCGGCATCGCCGAGCGCTTCGGACCGCAGATGGTTCCGGTACAAGCGCGTGGCGCCGAACGGGTGGACCTGCGCATCCAGGCCATCGATCCGCTGGACCGGAGCCTGTGGGTTCCCTTTGCCCGCAAGGGAATCGAAGTGGACGAGTCCATCGCCCCCCCTGCTCCCGGTGAGGAGCCTCGTGCCTGGGGCGAAAAGCCGCCCCCGGTGCGGGATAGTCGCGATTATGATTGGCGTTATGGGCAAAAGCAGGACTTCGCCAACCGCGTTCAGGCCTTTGGCTCGCCCAGCATCTCCGAACTGAGTGTCTTGCCCCTCACCAAGGGCGGAACCGCCACCTTCGGTTTGGATTTGAAGGCGCAGCTGGCGCGGATTCGTGCGGAAAACGCGCCGGGGCATTATCTGGTGGGGATTCGTCTTTTAGCCCCCGACACGGATAACGATGACGACTCCTCCGCACGCAAGAAAACCATGCGCCAGTGGATGCGGCTGCAAGTGACCGATCTGTCCGTGACAGTGGTGGAGGAAGCCCAGCAGGTGAATTTTGCCGTGACCTCCCTCGCCACCGGCCAGCCGGTGGGAGATGCCGAGATCACTCTCGCGGGGGCGAGCACGGAGGATGTGAAGGTTTGGGAAACCATCGCCTCGTTGAAGACCGCCGCCAATGGTATGGCCCTGTGGGAGGCCCCTGGAGACGGCCCGAAACCCATCTCCCTGGTGGTGCGCAAGGGCGATGACGTGCTGATTTTTGATCTGCGGGACCACTTGCGCTTCTACACCGAGTACGGATGGAACGAAGACCCCGAGGACGATTATTCCGATCAGCGTTGGCTGAATTGGACCAGCAGTTCCTCCATGTCGGACCGGGAAGAGGGCGCGGAACAACGCTGCCACCTGTTCTCCGAGCGTCCCATCTATCGCCCGGAAGAGCCGGTCCACATCAAGGGGTATCTGCGCACCTCGTTGGAGGGGAAACTGCAAGAACCCGTGGGGAACTTCTCCCTGCTCATAAAAGCCCCCGGCGAAGGGCCGGAGTGGCGTATCCCGGTGGAACCCAACGCGTTGGGCAGTATCTACCACAAATTTGCCGAGAAGACCGAGGCCACCGGCATCTACACCGTTACCCTGGAGACCAAGACCGACAAGGACAGCAAACAGGTCCAGTGTAACCGCCTGAGCTTCAAGAAGGAGGCGTATAAGCTCCCCACCTTCGAGGTGCAGTTGCAGACGCCGCAAGCGGTGCCTCTGGATGCGTTGTTCGAGGTCGGCCTCACCGCCGAGTATTACGCGGGTGGGTTGGTGGCGGGGCGTCCGGTGCATTGGCGCGTCACCCAAGAGGCCTTTGGCTGGATTCCGAAAGCCAAGCCGGGCTTCGTCTACTCGTCGGACCGGCGCTTTTCCAGCACCCAGCCCTTCCGCACCAGTCCCGTCCTGGAACGGGAAGACAAAACCGATGCCCAAGGGGCTGCCAAGCTGATCCTGGATCCCAGCATCGAGCCCACCGCCCAGCCTCGGGAGTACGTGATCGAGGCCAGCGTCACCGGCGACGATGATCGCACGGTGACCAACACCCAGCGGGTCCAGGCGTTGCCTCCGTTCGTGCTGGGGCTTTCGGTGCCGCGCTTCTTGGAAAACGCCGAGGCCATCGAGCCGGTGGTGTTGGTGGAGAACGCCCAAGGCCAAGCGGTGCTCGGCCAAGCCGTCACCGTGCGACTGGTGCGGCGGCAGTGGAACGCGATTTTGCAAGCGACGGATTTCTCTCAAGGCTCGGCCAAGTACATCACCGAGACCGTGGATGAGCCGCTGGCCGAGCAAACCTTCACCACCGCCGCCGAGCCCACCAAGCTTCGCTTCCCCATCAAGGGGGCGGGGGTGTTCATCGTCGAGGTGGAGTCGCAAGACAAGCTGGGTCGCAGTCAAACCGTCAAGGTGGATCTGTTCGCCGGCGGCGAACGCCCTGCCACCTGGGAGCGGCCCCCAGCGGAACAGTTCTCCGTCAGCACCGACAAGGCCGAGTACAATCCGGGCGAAGACGCCAAGCTGCTGCTGCAAAGTCCCTTCCAGACTGCGGCGGCCTTGGCCATCGTCGAGCACCCCAACGGCCAGAACGTTTACAAGTGGGTGCCGGTCAAGAACGGCTACGCCACTTTCGTCCTCCCGATAGAGCCCGAGTTTATGCCGCGTTTGCCGGTCCATTTCGTGCTGATGCGCGGACGCATCCCCGCTCCGGCGGGAGAAAAGCCCGAGGCCTTGGTGCGAGCGGACTTGCGCAAGCCGGCAACCCTGGCGGCGACGCAGTGGGTCAAGGTCTCCACGGTGAAGAACCTGGTCAAGGTGGATCTGGCCTATCCGTCCAAGGCGCTGCCTGGGCAAGAGGTCGATGTCACCGTGCGTCTGCGTGACGATCTTGATCGCCCTCTGGCGGGAGAGGTCACCCTGTGGATGGTGGATCAAGCGGTGCTCGCCTTGGCGCGAGAGGCATCGCTCGATCCCTTGCCGCCATTCATCCGCCAGCGCCCGAGCAAGGCGTCCATTCGGGACACGCGCAATCTGGCCTTCGGCCTCCTGCCCCTGCAAGAGGAACCGGGCGGTGACTCGGGCGAAGATGGTCGTCCCCTGGAGCGGGTGACGGTCCGCAAGAACTTCACCCCGGTCCCCTACTACGAGCCCAACCTGAAGGTCGGCCCAGAGGGAACTTTGACGGTGCGGGTGCCGTTGCCGGATTCCCTCACCAACTTTAAACTGCGGGCCAAGGCGGTCAGTGGGTTTGATCGTTTCGGCTTCGGAACGGGCCACATGCAAGTGCGTCTGCCCTTGTTGGTGCAGCCGTCGTTGCCGCGTTTCGTCCGTCCGGGAGACAGCTTCGACCTCGCGGCCCTCGGCCGAGTGGTGGACGGACAAGGCGGTCCCGGCCAGGTGGAGGTCAAGCTCCAAGGCTTGGAGGCGCAAGGCCCCCTGCGCCAGGAGACCGTGTGGGAGAAAGGCCTCTCGCAGCGCTTCGCCTTCCCGGTCAAGGTTCCCATCGGGGCCAAAGGGGCGGTGGATGTGACCGTTGGGGTTGCTCGCACCAGTGATGGGGTCAAGGATGCCTTCCAGATTGCCCTGCCCGTCCTCCAGGATCGGGATCCCTTGATCCGGAAAGCAACCGCGAAACTCACCGCGAAAACCCCGGTGACCTTACCCGCCGTGGCCGAGAAGCCTCGGGCCGGAACGGTATTGCAACGAGCGCTCTTGGTGGGAAATCCCGAACTGGTGGCCATGGCCTCTGGGTTGGATACCCTCGTGGGCTATCCTTGCGGCTGCACCGAACAACGCATCAGCCGGGCGCGGGCAGCCCTCGGGGCGCGGCAGTTCAACAAGCTCCTCCTGGGCAAGGATGACCAAGGCGAGGCGTTGGCTCGGTCGGTCGAGGAAGCCAAGGAATGGATCGCGCTTTCCCTCGATAAGGACGGGCTGGTCTCGTTCTGGCCAGGGGAGCCGGGAACCGTTTCGCTTACGGCATGGTCGTTGCGCTTCATGGTGGAAGCTCGCCAAGGCGGATTCGCCGTCGATGAGGCCCTGACGGGACGACTCGTTTCGACTCTCAAACGGTCTTTGCGTTCGGACTATCGTCACTTCATCGACCAAGAGTCGTGGTTCGAACGGGCCGAGGCCTTGGCCGCCCTGTCCGCTGCTGGGCAAGGCGACCCCGCCTACGCGGCGGAGTTGGCGCGGACCGCCCAGTTCCTGCCGACCGAAAGCCTAGCCAATGTGGCTTGGTCTTTGGCCCGCTCGCGCACCGCTCCGGTGGCGGTCATGGCCGATCTGCGCAAGAAGTTGCGGGATTCGGTCATCATCAAGCTCGACCAAGGACGCGAGGTGTACGGTGGTTTGCAGGAGCGCGGCACTCCCTCCCCCCTGATTCTGCCGTCGGAGGCCCGGACGCTGGCCGCTCTGCTCCGCGCCGGGTTGGAGGTGGACGCCAACGATCCGCGCAATGGCCTGTTGGCCGAAACCCTGATCCGTCTGGGACAGGGCGACGGCTGGGGCAACACCAACGCCAACGCCGAGGCCACCCTGGCCCTGGCGGAATGGATGAAACGGCGCACGGGAAGCGGCTCCGCCAAGGTCGAGGTGGCCTTTGGCTCCCCGTCGGTGCAAACCAGTATTCCCACCGGAAATGTGGAGTATTTCACTGCCACGGCGCCCGATGCGGGAAGCGTTACGCTGAAAGAGGGGGCCTCTGCCCCCCTCGCGGTGTGGAACCGGACCGAAGTCGTCCCCGTCGAAAGCGGAAGCACGGTGGCCAGCTCCGCCCAAGGCTTCGCCGTCGAGCGGGAATTGTGGACCGTCCCAGCCGATGGGTCGGCGGGGGTGCGTCTCGTGCTGGATAAGCCCGGCACGCTCTTGTCCCTGGCCCTGGGCGACGTGGTGGAGGATCACGTCACGGTGGTCAGCGTACAAGATCGTACCCATGTGGCGATTGTTATCCCTCTGGCGGCTGGAATGGAGCCCATGAACCCCAATCTCGCCACCAGTTCCCGCGAGGCGATAGCCTCGCGGAAAGTGACGTTGGCGCCCTCCAACGTGTCGTTCCAGGATGATCGGGTCAGCTATTTTTACAGCGTGCTGCCGAAGGGAGCGTATCACTTCGCCTTCCGCAGTCGCGCCACCGTGACCGGAACCTTCATCCAACCCCCGGCAATGGCCAAAGGAATCTACAACGAGACCATCACGGGCAATGGAAATGGATCCGTTGTCACGATCCGTAATAAATAGGATCCACACCATGGATGAAGAGGATGTTCGCAGGAAAGCAGTCGAGTTCTGGGCTCATCATCCCGGAGATGGGCGAGATGCGTGGTGGATGCATCCGGTGATCTTCCAGCACGTCAACCGTCTCGTTTGTGGCGACCCGGTGGAAGGGCCCGCAGAGGGATTCTTGCGCCGCATAAGGGATTTCTCATCCTCCAGGCCTTTCAAACGGGCTCTTTCTATTGGATGTGGAGATGCGAGGACGGAAATTGCTCTCGTGGAAGCTGGGGTGGTCGAGAGCTTTGACCTTTACGAGCTCCATGAAAATATTATTAAGAAATCACGGGAGCAGGTAAAGGAAAAAGGCCTTGAAGGCCGCGTCAAGTTTTCTTTGGAAGAGGCATTTCAGGACGCACCCGCGCAATCTTACGACTTGGTGTATTGGTGTGGCTCTCTTCATCACATGCTTGATACGCCGAAATCAGTGCAATGGAGTAGAGAACGTCTGCGTGAGGGAGGATTGTTCGCCATGTTCGAGTACGTCGGTCCTTCGCGGTTTCAGTGGACGGAAACAAACATTTTTGTTGGCTCGTCTCTCCGCTCCTCCCTCCCAGAGTCTCTTCTGAAAATCCGAGACCATCCGGACAGGATCTGGTCCTCGATCATGCAACAGGCCAATATCGAATATGTGATTGCGAGCGATCCCACCGAGGCGGCGGACAGTGAACGGATTCTGGACGCGATTCGTGACACCTTCCCCAGTGCCGAGATTATTCCCGTCGGAGGATGTTTGTATTTCGGAGCCCTAACAGGAATACTCAACAATTTTGAGGAGGAGACGAATCCGAGCCACGCCGAACTCCTCAAAGCGATTTTATACGAAGATGAAGCTCTGATTGAGTCAGGAGAATCGCTCTACGCCGCCGCATTTGCGCGCGTTTAAACAAAGAAAAAGGTAAACAAAGAAAAAGGCGGCCGAAGCCGCCTTATTCCTCATCCCATATTGCTATTGTTTTTGTCGGGATATTTTTTTCTTGCGCTTGGGAGCTTTATGGCTCTTACCGGCCATTTTATATTGAACGTTTCCTCAAAGTTTCGCAGGTCTCGAGTTCATCCAAAGATTCCCTTAACGATCATCCGGTTGATTTTGTTTGCTTCTAGGACAAATCGGTAAGGGGCAAAGAAGTCACTATAAGTCTGGACCGCACTTAGTCCCGTTCCAACACTCGTGGCCAAGATCTGCAACGGGCTAGGCCTGTCGGAGGGCGGCTCGATGCGGATGTTGGTTACGATCATTGTTCTGTTCCCTTCGTGTGGTCGTCACAGGGGGTATAATCCTCAAAATTGCTCTCCGGCGCAATTTATCCAAAGGTCACGTCCGCCTCGATCAAAGGCATAGGGAAATGGTAGGGGGAAAGCGTGGAAAGGCCTTGCAAGGCCTCTCAACCTTGCTTATTCAGAGTCAATCCATCTCACCCTCTTGCGGTAGACCTCCCATGGGCAGCACAAAAACCTTCCTCCTTCTTGCCGCGATGACGGCTTTGTTCGTCTTCATCGGGGGCATGGCCGGAGGCAAGCAGGGTATGATCATCGCCTTTGTCATGGCGGTGGGGATGAACGCCCTGGCGTATTGGAATTCGGACAAGATGGTGCTTTCCATGCACGGGGCGCAGCAGGTGGATCGCACCTCCGCGCCGGGGCTGGTGACCATTGTCGAGCGGTTGGCCGGACGAGCGGGCCTCCCCATGCCCAAGGTGTTCATCATCCAATCAGATCAGCCTAACGCTTTCGCCACCGGGCGCGATGCCGACCACGCCGCCGTCGCCGCCACCACGGGGCTGTTGGATCGTCTCTCCCCCCAGGAGGTCGAAGGGGTGATGGCCCACGAGATGGCCCATGTGAAGCATCGGGATATTTTGATCATGACCATCACCGCCACCTTTGCCGGTGCCATCGGGATGCTGGCAAGCATGGCCGCCTTCGGCGGGGGAGGCAACCGCGACGAGGGTCGCGGGCCGGGGCTGATCGTGGGGCTTTTGATGATGGTTTTGGCCCCCATGGCGGCGACTTTGGTGCAGATGGCCATCTCGCGGACGCGGGAATACGCCGCCGATGCCGAGGGGGCACGGATTTGTGGCAATCCCTTGTGGTTGGCGAGTGCCCTGGGGCAGTTGGAGACCCTGGCGCGCACCATTCCCAACCCCAGCGCGGAACGTCATCCTGCGACCGCTCATATGTTTATTGTTAATCCTCTGTCGGGGCGGGGGATGGATAACCTGTATTCGACTCATCCCAAGATGGAAAACCGGGTCAATGCCCTTCGGGAGATGGCCGCGTCCGCCGGGATGGTGTGGGATGCCCGGGCTCAGGTGCCGCCGCCTCAGGATACGCACAAACGGGGGCCATGGGGTTGAACGGGAAAGTCGGAGCGGTCTCTTCGCGAGATCTGGGATTGGCGTTGCTGGATGCAGTTCTCGTTCATCGCCGCCTGTTGGACGAGGCCTTCGAGGATCTCGCAAGAGGGATGGGGGCGGAGCTTTCCCTGCGGGATCGCGCGTTTGCCAGAATGTTGGTGGCCACCACCTTGCGGCGGTTGGGGCAGATTGATGCTCTGCTGGCGCGCTGTCTGGAAAAGCCCTTGGCGGGGAGCGCTCAACGGGCCACGGATGTGCTCCGATTGGGCGCGTGTCAGCTTCTGTTTCTGAACACCCCGGCCCATGCGGCCATTGCGACCTCGGTGGATTTGCTGAAGAACACGCGGTGGGAGGGTTTCGCCAAATTGGTGAACGCTGTGCTGCGTCGTTTGGATCGCGAGGGCCGCGCTTGGGTGCTGGAGCAGGATGGTCCAAAACTCAACACGCCCCCCCGGTTGTGGCAGCGGTGGGTGAAAGCTTATGGAGAGCCGTTGGCCCGTGCCATCATCAGCGCGAACCTGACCGAGGCCGCTACGGACTTTTCCCTGAAGACCCCCACGGATGCCCCCCTTTGGGCCGAAAAGCTGGAGGCGGAGATCCTCCCCACCGGGAGTCTGCGCCGCGCCAGCGGTGGGGACATCACCCAACTTGCGGGATTTGACCAAGCGGCCTGGTGGGTCCAGGACGTGGCGGCAGCTCTGCCGGTTCAAATGCTAGGCTCTGCTCTTCAGGGGCGCAGAGTGGGGGATTTGTGCGCGGCTCCTGGCGGGAAAACCCTACAACTGGCGGCGGCTGGGGCTCTGGTTACCGCGGTGGATCATGCCGGGGGACGGCTGGAGCGACTCCGCGACAACCTCCGCCGCCTGGATCTGATGGCGGAAGTGGTCGAGGCCGATGCCTTGACCTGGCGTCCCTCGACCCTGTTTGATGACGTGTTGCTGGATGCGCCGTGCTCGGCAACGGGAACCCTGCGGCGTCATCCCGATGGATTGCATCTGAAGGCGAATGCCTCGTTGTCCACTTTGACCCGGACTCAAGGAGCACTCTTGGACGCGGCGGTGAGCATGCTTCGTCCCGGCGGACGGCTTATTTACTGCGTCTGCTCCCTGGAACCCGAGGAAGGAGTGCAACAGATCGAGCGCTTTCTCGCCGGGGGTGCTCCCTTGCGACGCCTGCCCATTCTTGCCTCGGAGGTGAGAGGGCTGGAGGAAGCGCTTACCCCAGAGGGAGACCTCCGCACCCTGCCCTGCCATCTGGCCGAGCAAGGCGGGATGGATGCCTTCTACGTGGCACGATTCGAGCGGTTGACGTGATCCATGGCGCGTCGCTTCCTCCTTCTTGACCGAGACGGGACGCTCAATGTGGAAAAGGACTATCTGTCCGATCCGGAGCAGCTCGTCTTGATCCCCGGGGCGGGAGCGGCGTTGCGCAAGCTGCGCTACGCCGGGTTCGGCCTCGTGGTTCTCACCAACCAGTCCGGCCTAGCCCGAGGCTATTTCACCCTTGCGCAGATCGAGGCGGTTCACCAACGGCTGCATCAGCTTCTGGCGCACGAAGGGGTGGGGGTGGACGGTATTTACCTCTGCCCCCACGGCCCCCAAGAGGACTGTCGTTGCCGCAAGCCCCGTCCCGGACTGGTGGAACAAGCGGTTGTCGCGCATGGCTTTGATCCCGCTTTGGCCATCATGATCGGCGATAAGTCGGCCGATGTGGAGCTCGGCAAGGCGGTCGGAGCGGTCTCGATCTTGGTGCGCACGGGCTATGGGCGGGAAAGCGAGGCCAAGGGAGTCAAAGCCGATGTCGTGCTCGACGCCCTGCCCGAGGCCGCCGATTGGATTTTAGGGAAACCAACGCCATGACCCATCTTCTTCTGCGCGAACAGGCTTACCTCAATGGCCAATGGGTCGAGGCGGACGATGGTGCTCGGTTCGATGTCCTCAATCCCGCCGATGGGGCTCTTCTGGCTCGCGTGGCCGACGTGGGCGCGGGAGAGACCCAACGGGCCATCGCAGCAGCCTCAGCGGCGTGGCCCGCCTGGAAAGCTCGGACGGCCAAGGAACGTGCCGCGCTCTTGCGCCGCTGGTTCGATCTGGTGATGGCGGCTGGGGAGGATCTGGCGCGCCTCATCACCCTGGAGCAAGGAAAACCCCTGGCCGAGGCAAAAGGCGAAGTGGTTTATGGGGCCAGTTTCCTCGAATGGTTCGCCGAGGAAGCCAAACGGATTTATGGCGATATCATCCCCGCTGCCCGATCGGACCATCGTCTCCTGGTGCTGAAGCAACCCATCGGAGTGGTAGCGGCGATCACGCCTTGGAATTTCCCTCTGGCCATGCTCACCCGCAAGGTGGCTCCCGCCTTGGCCGCAGGCTGCCCGGTGGTGGTCAAACCCGCCGAGGAAACGCCTCTTTCCGCCTTGGCCCTGGCGGTGCTGGCCGAACAAGCGGGGTTTCCGCCGGGCATTCTCAACATTCTCCCCACCAGCACCCCCGAGTTGGTGGGCGCAGAATTGACTCGTAGTACCAGCGTGCGGAAGCTCTCCTTTACCGGCTCGACCGAGGTGGGAAAGCACCTGATGCGTCAATCCGCCGTCACAGTGAAGAAAATCAGCCTGGAGTTGGGCGGAAATGCCCCCTTCATCGTCTTTGATGACGCCGATTTGGACGCAGCCATCGCCGGAGCCATGGCATCGAAATACCGTAATGCCGGTCAGACCTGCGTCTGCGTCAATCGCCTCTTGGTCCAGGACGGTATCCATGATGCCTTTGTGGCACGGTTGACCGAAGCGGTGGCAGCCTTGACGGTGGGCAACGGCTTGGAACCCGGCGTTACCCAAGGCCCGCTGATCAACCAAGCCGCCGTCGGCAAAGTCGAAACGCTCCTCGCCGACGCCGTTGCCAAGGGGGCCAAAATTCACCTTGGCGGAGCGCGACATGCCTTGGGGCACGGGTTCTTCCAGCCAACGGTTCTGACCGGGGCGTCCTCGGCGATGGCTCTGGCTCAAACGGAGATTTTTGGTCCCGTCGCTGCCGTGTTCCGCTTCTCGACCGAGGAACAAGCCCTTGCCCTCGCCAATGAAACCGAGGCCGGTCTTGCCGCCTATGTTTACAGCCGGGACACGTCGCGGCTCTGGCGCATGGCCGAGGCCTTGGAATGTGGAATGGTGGGCTTGAACGAGGGGCTGATTTCCACCGAGGTGGCTCCTTTCGGTGGAGTCAAACAGTCCGGAATCGGGCGCGAGGGATCAAAGTATGGGGTCGAGGATTTCGTCGAGACAAAATATTTGTGTCTTCGCGTTTGAGGCGATCACCCCCCCGAGGGACACGGTTTCTTGACCCTTATCACGCAAGCCTCTCGACAACGCACCATCCGGAAGAGTATGTACTGTACGACCCGCCCCGCGGGATAGGAAGGATGGAGTCCATGAACTTTCTCAAACGTAAGTCCCGTGGTTCCGGCGTAGCTCCGGGTGACGTTTTCCTGAAGGTTGGTACGTACAGCGGCCAGTGGGTCGTGCAGCGTATCTTGGAATATCCGGACATCCCTCCCCATGCCCGGCTGGTGGAGCGCAATGGGACGCGTGCGATAACCATGGCGCTTACCGCCCTGCTCGATCCCAGTAACTTCTCGCGTATTATCATTCCCATAGAATTGGCAGAGGAGTCTGCGTGATGATTGTAACAACCACGGACTCGATTGACGGCAGAAAAGTCGCCCAATACTTGGGAATTGTCTCTGGAGATGCGGTCTTGGGGACAAATATTTTGCGGGATTGGTTCGCGTCCATAACCGATGTTATCGGCGGGCGCTCCGGATCCTACGAGAAACTGCTTCAGAATGCGAAAAATGAAGCGCTGGCTGACATGTCCGAACGGGCGAAGGCTCTCGGGGCAGATGCAGTTGTCGCAGTTGATTTGGATTACGAGGTCATCGGTGGCGATGAGAAAACTATGTTGATGGTCAGTGCGAATGGGACCGCCGTGCGGCTTGCCTGATTGGCGAGGCCTAATACCGTTTGGAACGTGTCCCCTTGCGGTGAAAGAAAAGGGGGCCCGAGGCGATG
>JAVBJO010000196.1:0-10167 GCA_031546925.1 Rhodospirillaceae bacterium | reverse complement strand
CCCCACCACCCCGACCCCCCAACAAAAAACCCCCGATTGTTTCGGGGGTTTTTTGTTGGGGGGTCGGGGTGGTGGGGGGGACTGGCTTACGCCACGCGGGGGCGCTGCCCCCCCGCACCCCCGCAAGGGCCTCGGCCCTTGACCCCTTTAGTCCCTCCGCCCAACCCTTTCGACCTATCCGCTTCACCTTTTCCTATGCTTGTCCCCAGAGAAGGCCATGACCACATGACCTTTTATGAAGCGCATTATCCTTTCACTCACCCTGATCTTGCTGCTCGGCGCGGCATCCTCGTGCTCTCTTAGCCCGGAGCCGGAAGGAAACCTGGATGGTCTTTTCCAGCGGCTTCGTTCAACGCGAAGTACAGAGGAAGCCCGGATCATCGAGATTTCCATTCGTCGCGTCTGGGTTCACTCTGGGGGAGACGCTGTGGAAACGCTGATGAACGAGGCGGTTCATTCCATGCAGATGGGAGATTATGATGAGGCTCTAGAGACGGTGGACAAGGTTATAAGCCAAGTCCCAACCTTTGCCGAAGGCTGGAATCTCCGCGCGACAGTCCACTATCTGCGCGAAGAGTACGGTGCGGCAGTTGGTGACATTGAGCGCGTGCTCGCGCTAGAACCGCGCCACTTTGGTGCTTTGGCAGGACTGGGCCGGATTTTCCTGGAGCTGGAGGACAAGAAGGCCGCCGCTCGGGCCTTCGAGGCCGCTTTGGCGCTCAACCCTCACCTGGATGAGGTAGAGCGCGACCTGGTATTGCTGCGGGAAGAACTCGCAGGCATGCCGATCTAGGCCCTAAGAAACGCGAGAGCCTAAGAAACGACAAAAGGCGACGGAGAAACTCCGTCGCCTTTTGCTTTTTTTAAAGACCCAAAGGCTTAGATAACGGCGACGCTATCGGCCTGGGGACCTTTTTGACCAAGGGAGGTGGTCACGCGCACGCGCTGACCGGTTTCCAGGGCCTTAAGCCCGGAGCGCTCCAGGGCCTTGATATGGACGAACACGTCCTTGCCGCCTTCGTCGGTTTGGACGAAGCCGAAGCCCTTCTCGGCAGAGAAGAACTTAACGACGCCTTCGACGGTTTGGCTGGGGCCGCGGTCACCGCCGCCCCCACCGCCACCACCGAAGCCACCGCCGCCGCCGCCACCACCGCCGCCCATGGGAGCACGAGGCGCGCGCGGGGCCGCAGTGCTGCTATCGACAGAGTGAACAGTGACCACCTGGGGTCCACGGTTTCCGGCACCAAGATCGCAAACCAGGGTGGTCCCTTCGGCGACTTGGCTGAGTCCGGCCCGTTCCAGGGCGGAAATGTGAAGGAAAGCATCCGGCGTCCCATCGGAGGGGGCGACGAAGCCGAACCCCTTTGAAACGTTAAACCACTTTACAGTGGCGGTCACGTTGGACTGGGTTACTTGGTTTCGATCGAAGCTACTGGTGCTGCTGGTCATCCGGGGGGTGCGGGGCTCATACCCTCCCATATCTCCTCCACCAAAGTCGTCCCGCCGACCGCGCTCGCCGCGGGAGCGACCACCATGATTATCTCGGTTCCATGCCATGTGTCGTTCTCATCATAAGAAAAAACATCAACCTACGCTTTCGCGTATCCTCGCCCCGCCCCTGCCGCTCTCCGCCAAGGGCTGACCAGAAACCACATTGTTACCCGAAAAGTTGTCTTCCGGCCAGAGTTTTGCACAGCGATTATCAAGATTGTGCATTTTATTTTTCACAGACCGGTAAAGAGGCCTCAAGGGGGGTGGGTTTTATCAACCAACAGTAGAAAATCCAACTGATCACGGTGACAATAACGCCCGAATAAGCTACGTCGGAGAAAAAGTGGGCTCCTTGGGCGATGCGGGCCAGTCCCATCAGCGTCCCGAAGCCAAGAGCCGCGAAAATCGCGCTCTTGCGCCAGTTCGGGGGAGCAAGAAAGGCCAGAGCCACGACCCAAAATGCCACCGCCGAGTGTCCGGACGAGAACGAGCAGTTGGTGTCACACTGATTGCTGATCCACAAAGGGGGGATATGCGTGTTCAGACCGCCGAACTCGCTGATGGTGGAGGGGCGGGGGCGGCCCCAGTTGTCTTTTAAGAGGGCATTGACCACCAAACCCGGCCCCAGGCCGAGCGTCAGCAGCAGATAGGCGATCACACGCCCCGGCACCACCCAGGCAGGACGGAGGCGACGCAACAGCGGCGTCGCCAGCCAAGCCAGCAGGAGGGCCTCGGGGACAGCGAGAACGGCGTAGGGCATATAGGCGTGCGCCCATTGGCAGAAAAGGGTGGTTTTGGCCGGCCACGTCCCCGTATCGGGATCGTAGAACACCGACGAGACCGCCAGGTCAATCTGGGGAAACACCGTCAGGAGGAGCAACAAGCCGCCGCTCCACCACCAGGCGTGCGCTTCGATGGATCCCCAAATTTTTTTCATGGCTTCCCATATCCTTTAAAACCAATGAGACGCCACACCGTTGCCTCGCGAGCATAGCCGATATGGATGGGAATCCGGATGTACTCCAAGCGCTCCACGGAGCGAAAGGCGCGGACCATGTCGCTGGGGGGCAGGGACTCTTTGGTGACGTAAATCAGGGTATCCTCGCCGGGTTCCAGGCGAGTGGTCTGTTCGAAGTGGTCGCGGACTTGTTGCTTGGGGTTCCACTTGATGGCGTCGAAGGGATGGGGCTGCACATAATAGGTCATGGTGGCGAGCATCTCTCGATCATCGCCCAGCAATCGGGCTCCGGGGTGGTCGGCGAGGATTTTAGAGACCTCTGCTCCCACTTGATCCCAACCGCGCACCCGTTTCATCAAATCGAAGGAGGCCGCGTTGTTGTGCGGAAAGGCAAAGGGAAGCCAATCCATATTGTACAGCACCACGGTGACCAGCACATGCAAGCCCAGCGAAACCCGCAGTAAAATCGGCGCGTGGATGCGCAGCCACCGCGAGGCCAGCACCGTCCCGGCGACAAAAATCGGCGCGGTCCAGTTGGCGTTGGCGCGGGAGAGAAAAGCCTCGACCGTCATGACGATCAGGGCGGGAAGAATAAAGCTGGCCAAGAACCGCCCCGAGGACCGAGGCGAGAAAAACGGCGTCGTCGAGGGCGGCGGAGCCTGTTTCATCGCCTTATACAGGGCCAGCAGCAAGGCCACCATCATCAGGGGACCAAACACACCGAACTGCCCGCCGATGAATTCCAGCAGTTTCAGCGGGTGCAGGAGATTGCCCGCCAGATTGGCGTTTTCCTTGGTGTGAACGAAGGTGACAAAGCCGTTCATCGCGTTCCAAATCACATTCGGAGCGGCGACAAGCCCCATCACGGCCAAGGCGGTCCAAGCCCCCGGCTTGCGCAGCATGATCTTGGCCTCGGGCGTCCAGGACAGCCACAAGGCCCAAGAGGCCAGAAAAAACACCATGGCGTATTTGGAGAGTAATCCCAAACCAAGGGCAATCCCAAGGATCACCCACCAGCGATTAATCGTCATTCCTGTGGTCCAGGCTTTGACCAGCGCCAGTAAGGCCAGCGCCCAGAACAGCAGCAAGAACGGATCGGTGCTGATGATCATGGAGGAAAAGGAGACTGCCGGCATGAGAATCCACGACGCAGCCGCCCAAGCCCCCGTTTTTCGTCCGTAAAGAGCGGTCCCGAGGAAGTAAAGTGTTACCGCTGTTCCCGTATGAGCAAGGCAAGAGCCAATTTTAATGGCCGCTACCCCATCACCGAACAAGAATGTTGTCAGAGAAATGACCCAAGCAACCATAGGGGGTTTTGAATAATACCCAAGCTGTAAAGTCTGCGACCATAACCAATATTGTGCCTCGTCGGAAAACAAGTTCGGGGCATTGAGAATGAGCAGAACAATTCGCCACACGGTGATAGCGAAAATCACACAGAAGGTCACGAGGGGGAGACGAGAGTACGGTATCATGATTTCGGCAGGATGGTTCGCAAGAGCCAAATCGTCAAGCAAAAGAAAAAGAGGCTTACGCAGGGGCTGCCGCCCCCTGCCCCGCCCGGGGGCATTGCCCCGGACCCCTTTTTCTTTTGTTAATCGTCGGTGGATGTCCCGCCGAGAAGCGCCTTGACCACCATCGGGGCTCTTCTTGCCTCCTCTGGGGGGCCTTCCCAGACTTTTCTGCCGGATTCTAAGACCGAGAGGTGGTCTACAACCTCCAGCGCTCTCTCGGTGTTCTGTTCGACCAGCAGGAGCGTGACGCCTCTTTCCCGGAGAGACCCGAGTGCTTGGTAGCACAGGTCGATCACTTTCGGCATCAACCCTAAAGACAGTTCATCAATGAGGAGCAGGCTGGGACGCGCCATAAGGGCTCGTCCGATGGCCAGCATCTGCTGTTCTCCCCCCGAGAGATTCCCCGCGAGGGTTTGGAGTCGCTCCCCTAAGTGGGGGAAAAGCGAGAGGACAAAATCCCGATCCGCTTTGAAATGTCGCCGAGGATGAATCATGCCACCGATGCAGAGGTTTTCCTCAACAGTGAGGTCTTTGAACAGCCGTCGTCCCTCGGGAGAAAGCGCGATGCCCCGCCGGATTCGCTTGTCGACGGCAAGGCGCGTGATGTCTTCCCCGTTGAGGAAGAGGCGTCCGCTCAAGGCGGGCACGTGCCCCGCGATACACAAGAGCGTGGAGGATTTCCCCGCCCCATTTGCCCCCAGCAGTCCGGTGATGCTTCCGGGTTTCAGGTCAAGGCAGAGGTCATGAACGACGACCGCCTCCCCATAACCACAGGTGAGGTTCTCAAGGCGCAGCATGATGACTTCCCAGGTAAACCGTGCGCACGAGGGGATTGCTCAGAATCGCTTGAGGGGGGCCTTCCGCGATTTTGCGCCCGTTATCGAGCACCACCAGGCGATGACAGATGCGCAAGACCTCCCCGAGATTGTGTTCAATCAGGACGATGGTTGTCCCGTGTTGGATGAGGCTCGCGATGGTGCAAGCCAAGGCCGATGCCTCCGAAGAGTTGAGCCCCGCCAAAGGTTCGTCAAGCAACAAGAGCTTGGGTCCGAGAGCCAGCGCCCGCGCCAACTCCAAACGCTTCAGAATCCCGAGGGGTTGGGTTGCGGGCATCCGGTCGGCGTGGGCACCAATCCCCAGGAGCTCCAACAGGGACAGGGCGACCCGTCGTTCAGCGGTGCTATCGGTGTTGAGGAAAGCCCGCCAAGGGGTGCGCGTTTTGCCATGCCCAGCGGCCAGAGCGACGTTGTCCAGGAGGGAGAGATGGGCAAACGGTTTGACCAGTTGTTGCGATAAGGCCAATCCTGTGCGAATTCGCTCGTCGATGCTCAAGCCGTCGAGACGCTGCCCGTCCAAATGGACTCGACCCGAGGACAAGGGGGCCACGCCGGTGATGGCGCGCAGCAGGGTGGTTTTTCCCGCACCGTTGGGGCCAATGAGGCCGAGAAGCTCCCCGGACTGGACGGTGAAGGAGACCTCCGCCACGGCGATCAGGCCGCCAAACCGCACCGTGACGTTGGCGACATCAAGCAGAGCATCCTTCACGCTGATCGTCTTTCCCTCCGGCGTCTTTCCCTCCGGCACCTTTCCCTCCGGCGCAGGAGAGCGCTCAAGACCCCCTGGAGACCAAGGGGGGCAAACCGCATCATCAGAAACAACAGCCCGCCATAGACCAAAAGCTTGTAGTCTCCGATGACTTGGAACCACGCGGGCAGAGCGCTCAAAACGGCGGCGGCGAGGGTCACCCCTCCCACCGAGCCAATTCCGCCGACGACGACCATGGACAAGACGGTGATGGATTCCACGAAGCCGAAGCTGTCCGGTCCGATGAAGCGCAGATGGTGGGCATAAAGGGCCCCGGCCACGCCAGCGAGCGCCGTCCCCAGGGCAAAAGCCGCCAGTTTATAGGCGGAAACGTCGATCCCTAGGACGCGCATGGTATCTTCATCCGCGGCGATGCCCTCGAAGACCCGTCCCATCCAAGCGTGCTTGATATAAAGGGAAAGCCCCGCAGCGATAGCGGCCAATCCCAGGCAGAGCAGCATGAAAACCAGTTTCGAGAGCCCCGGATCGGGAATGCCGGAAATTCCCAGCTCGCCGCCCAGCCACGCTTGTTGCCGGACCACGCCGACGAACAAGAAGCCCACGCCCATGGTGGTGATGGCGAGAAAGTCCGCTCGCACGCGCAGGCTCGCCAAGCCGATGATAACCCCGAGGACACCAGCGGCACCGAGGGCGAGAGGCAGAGTCAGCAGAAAAGGGATCCCCGCCTTGGTGCACAGAGCCGACACATAAGCCCCAACGCCGAGAAAAGCCGCATGCCCCAGGCTGATTTGCCCACAGAATCCCGTGATGATATTGAGCGACAGCGCAAAGAGGATGCTGATGCCCATGCTTGTCAGCAGGGTGACCTCATAGCCCACGGTTTCGCCTCCTCAGTACGTTCCAACGTCCCGAGAGGGGCCTGCACCAAACGTTATAATGGGATTAGGTTCCTTTGGCCCGTTCATCCCCGGAGAGCCAGAAGGCATGCCCGGCGCCGCGATTCCGGTTGCTCCCGACACGGGGGCGCTCAGGAATTTCTCGATGGCTTCCAGCGGCACATGCCCTTCCACGACGTAGCCCTTCACCGTTGCGGTGTGGCAGGAGCGCGCCTTTTCCGGGATGGCGAATTTGTCCTTAATGGCCTCTAGTTCCTTGTCCTGTTCCAGGACATGGTTGGTGACCTTATAGCCGTTGCGTTCCATATAGGTCGCCCAGCCGGAACAGCAGGCACAACTTTTCGCCTGCCACATCTCGACTTCGCCTTTTATGGAAGAGGTGGGTGAGGCGGTTAAAATCACCCCAGCACCGAACCAGCCCACGGCGGCGACTGCAGCCAGAGACAGTACGGCGGCAAGAATTTTCATGGCCGGCTTCCTCCCCTTGTGGTCATCCCCCGCTTTTCAGTTGCTCCAGCTTCGAGCGCATTGCGGCCAGGAGGGTATCCACCTGTCCGCCGTTCCTCTGAATTATGGAGGTGTACTCCGAGCGGTGGGTGAGGGCCATGGAGACACCCTCGACCTTAATATCCATAATATGGAAGGTATTCCCATCGCGACGCACGCGCCAGGAGATATTGACGGGTTCAAGGGATTTACGGTTAAGTTTGGTATCGACGCGGGATTCGTTTGGATTTTCGCCCTCGGGAGAAACCGACACCACATCCAAGGTCTCGCCGGAATATTCCTTGAAGCGGCTGGCCCAAACGCGGGTCTGGATATCGCGGAACAGGGTGAGAAACTCTTGCTGCTGCGCCGGCGGGGTCGTGTTCCAATAGCGTCCCAGCACCAGTCGGCCAATTTCCGGCAGGTTGAAGGCGACCACGAACAACCGGTCGAACCGCTCGGCCCGCTCTTCCAAGGAGATGCCCGGCACAGCCACGGTTTTCATGGCGGTTTCGGCCAGACCGAGGATGAAGGCTCCGGCATCCTTGGCTTTCTCGGCGGCGAAGGCGGGCGGAGTCCTCCCAACCAGCGCCATCCCAGTCAAAGCCACCCCGGCCAAAGCCGCCCTCGTCAAAGCCCCCCTCGTCAAAGCCATGAGCAACGAACGGCGGGAAAGTGTCATCAGCGAGAAAGATGTCATGGTGACCTACGACCAAATCCGTTGAAGGGAAATCTTACGAGAGGCGCTCATTCGCTCCGCGAGAAGGGAGCACTGGTGCCAACGCTGGGCAGGCCCTGATAGGACAGATTCTTGATTTCGGCCTCCCGGTTCTGGCGATAGGCCGAACGCAGGGTGGTGTAGAAATCCAAGGACTGCCGCTCAAGCTCCGCCATGGGTTTCAGCAAACTTTCGCGTTTATCGACGTTGCTCACCCCCAGGCGTCCCCACAGGACGGCATTCCGACCGGTATTTTCCATCCAATGGGAGAAGGGATCGGCATAAATCTCCACGGCGAGCCCCGTCGCATCACGCAGGTTGGAAGGCCCCAGGAAGGGCACAACCAAGTATACTCCCTCTCCCACGCCCCATACTGCAAGGGTTTGGCCGAAGTCTTCGTCGTGGTAGGGAATCCCCCCCTCGGACGCGATATCGAACAGGCCGCCAAAACCAATTCCGGTATTGAACATGAAGCGCATGAAGGTTTGCATGGCGCGATCCGGCTCGCCTTGCAAAATATCGTTGGTGAGAATGGCCGGAGCCCGCAGATTGTTCAGGAAATCGCGAATCCGATCCCGCCCGAACTGAGGAATCACCGCCTGATAGCCCTGGGCCACCGGGAGGAACAGCGCCTTATCCACGGTATCGTTGAAATCGAAGATGGCTCGATTCATCGGCTCCAGAGGATCATTGGTTTGCTCCCATTCCTCCATGGCTTCCTTATCGTCCGCCGGTGGAGGTGTGGCGCAGCCATTCAACAAAAAGAGGATCGGCACAAGGGCTGCCATCCAAAAAGCTGAAAGGCGAAAAGAAGAGTGCGACATTCGGTATCCGAGGCAGAAAGGGGGAACCACGCGTTCCAACGGGGTAGCACGGATGAAAGAAGAATACTAGGAGATGTTTCTACTCCCCCGTCCTCCCCTCTTTGCGTTGACCTTCTTTGCGTTGGCCCTCTTTGCGTTGAATGGCCGCTTCCAAGGCCCGGCAAACCGTTGCCACCACCTGCACCCGGGCATGGGCCTTCTCGTTTCCGGGGATCAAGGTCCAGGGGGCGATCTTGGTCGAGGTTTTCTCCACCATGTCATTCACCGCGGCCTCATAGGCGTCCCACTTCTCCCGGTTCCGCCAATCTTCGTCGGTCAGCTTCCACGACTTGTATTCGATGGTTTTGCGCCGTTCAAACCGGGCCAACTGCTCCTCTGGGGTGATGTGGAGCCAGAACTTGCAAAGAACGGTGTTGTTTTCGACGATTTGTTCCTCGAAATCGTTGATTTCCCCATAGGCGCGCTGCCAAGCTTCCTCGGTGGCGAAATTTTCCACCCGTTCCACCAGAACGCGGCCGTACCAGGAGCGATCAAACACCAGAACCCGCCCGGCGCGGGGAAGATGACGCCAGAACCGCCACAAATAATGATGCTTGCGTTCCTCGTCCGTGGGGGCTGCGGTCTGGATCACGCCGCAGTCCTTGGCGTTCAACGCCGAGGTGAGCCGACGGATGCAACCGCCCTTTCCTGCCGCGTCCCAGCCCTCGAAAACCAGCACCGTCGAGATGCCCAACCCCTGAGCGCGACGATGCAAAAGAGACAACCGCCCCCGTTGCTCCTGAAGCTGCCGTCCATAATCCACCCCCTCGGACTCCACCGCCATGGGGAGCGCATCAAGGATCGAAGGCTGCTGCCGCAAGACCTCGGGCGTATCCGCTTCGAGCGAGAAGGCTGGCAGGGCAACCTCCGCCACGACGCGACGCTGAATCTCACGCAAATTCAGATGCTCCGTGATGGCTTGACGGACGGTATTCAGCACAACCGTTGAGCGATAGCGTGCATCGGCTCCTTCCACAATGCACCAGGGCGCATGACTCTTCGAGGTCTGCATAATCAAACGCTCGCCGGCACTCGCAAAAGAATCGTAAAGCTTCCAATGCTTCCAATCCGTCGCGTTCACCCGCCACCGCGTCAGAGGATTTTCTTCAAGCTTCTTGAGGCGCTTCTTCTGGGCTTTTTCCGACAAATGCATCCAGAACTTCAGAATAAGAGCGCCCTCATCCGCCAGCGTCCGCTCAAAACGAACCACCCGCGTCAGAATTTCATCCATCTCAATCTGGGAAATCTCGCCCTGAGCTCGGCGTAAGAGAGGCGCATGATACCAAGACGATAAAAATAAACCCATCTGACCCGAGGCCGGTAAACTCCGCCAATACCGCCAATACTCTGGACGTTCCGCCTCCTCCTCCGAAGGAAGGCCAAACGCGTGCGTGACGATCCAACGCGGATCCATCCACTCGTTCAGAAGATTAACCGTCTCGTTCTTGCCTGCACCGTCAACACCCGCAAAAACAAGAATTACGGGGAAATCTGCCGTGCGCAGTTTCTGCTGTAACGCCAACAGCTCGATCCGGAGTTGGGGAGCCATGGCATCGAATTCTTCTCGGGAGACCTTGCGGCCTAGTTCTGCGGCTTCAAACATGGGGGCTCATTTGGTTGGGGCTCACAAGCGACGAAAGAAAAGGGGGTCTGGGGCCATGGCCCCAGGCGGGGCAGGGGGCGGCAGCCCCGGGCC